>DASSJP010000660.1:0-8908 GCA_035691165.1 Rubrobacter sp. | reverse complement strand
CCACGAGCCACACGCCAGCGACCACGATGGAGATACCAGAGACGAAGAACATCTCGGGTCCCTTCGCCATCCCTGCGGGCGCGGTGATGGAGGCCGGGGTCAGCCAGAGGGCCAGCAGTACGAGACCGGACGCCGTGAAGGCGGCGCGGTCGGGCAGCCCGAGTACGCGGGCAAGGAGTGCCCCTCCGATGAGGATGAGCGAGAGGCCGCCCAGGTAGAAGGCCATCGTGTCGGTCGCAAGCCCCTGCCAGAACGCAATCGCGCCACCGAGTGGCAAGAGGATAGCAACGATCACGCCCCAGACGCTGCGTCCGCGTCTGTCAGGTTCAGGGATGTCGCGTATGGCGCGCACTATATTCAGGCGGCTCACGCGCCAGGAGGAGATCAGGACGACGGCAAACGTCAGGACCATCCCCATGCAGAAGGCAAGCAATATGTTCTGCGGGCTCGTTGAGAAGGCGATCCTGAAGTCCTTCCCGTCGGCGATGCTTGCGCCCATGAAGCGGACCATGATCCAACCTACCCCGATGCCGGCGACGCTGCCTGCGGCACCAGCCGCGAGGGCGTAAATGGCGCCCTCGAAGGCGAAAGTGCGGATGAGGTTGGTGCGCTGCATACCGACGGCGCGGGCTATACCTAGCTCGTGCTTGCGCTCGGCGGCGAGCATCACGAAGATAAGGAAGATCAAAAGCATCCCAGCCGCCACCGAGAACTGCCCGAAGAGGACGAAGAGGGTGGAGAAGATCTCTCCCTGCGTATCGGCCCGGTCGATGGCGTCCTTCTTTACAGGATCCGCCTCCAGGCCGTTTGCCGAAAGCACGGGCCTTATCCTGTCTACGGTCTTGCTCGTGTACCTGCCGCCCTCGACGGCAGGCCCCTGGTGTGTGATCAGGACCTCGTTGACCTTGCCTTCTTCGCCAGTAAGCTTCTGCAGCTCTCCGAGCGGCATGACCATCGATGCGTCAGAAGCGGGGTTGGCTCCGCTCTGGTAGATGCCGGCGACGACGAAGTCCTCTTCGGGGCGTTGCCCGCTCTTCGCCTCAGGCCGTCGCGCCGCGACCTGCGCCGCTGGGCGATTCGCTTTGCTGTTGAACCCCGCGGGCGGCTTGCCGCCTTCAAGCCGTCCGGGGCGTTCTTGCCCGAGGCGACGTTGGCTCTGCGGCTTCGGTGGAGGTTGTTTGTTCTCCTCCGCCGTCGGCCTGACCAGTGAAGCTTCGATCTTGTCTCCCGTTGCTATGTCAAGCCCTTTTGCTGTGTCCGCGCTGATGTAGATTTCGTTCTCATCGAGATCCCCGAGGTCGAAGGTCTTGCCGGAAGCGGTCTTGAGGTCGTCGAAGCCCTGCATGGAGTCCGCGTCCATCCCGAGTACGTCCACCTGCGGCTCTGAGAGGCCCGTCCCCGGCGAGCTGACGGGAACAGTCTCCTTGGCGAGTGGGGCGACGTCCGCGCTGTCGGAGAGAAGATCACGGACCTTGCCCACGATTGATTCATCGAAGTACTTCTCGCGGGCCACGGGGTTCGCCGGGCCTCCTGCGCCTGGTCCGAACGCCGCTCCGCCCGACTCCGGCTGCTCTGACCTGACGACCACGTCCACCCTGCCGATGTTCTTCAATGCCTGTATGCGCAGGGAGTTCGTCAGGGTGTCGCCTGTCGTGAACGCCGCAGAGAAGAGGATCGTCGCCAGCATGAGCCCGATCAGGACGAGGGCGGTCTGCGTCGGACGGCGGGGGGCGTTCCTCGTCGCCACCTTGAACGCAACTCTGTCGCGGAGGGCCAAGTAGGTACACGCCAGTGCTGCCGAGACGCATACCGCCAGCAAAACCAGCGTCAGTTGCTCTGTGGGTATGCCGAAAAGCTCAGTCATCGTGCGTCTCCTCTGGTTCGTCGCGCTCGATCAAGCCGTCACGCATCCGCACCAGGCGGTGGGCGCTCAGGGCCACGGAGACGTCGTGCGTGACAAGCACGAAGGTCTGCCCTTCTTCCCTGTTCAGCCTGACGAGGAGGTCCATTATCGCCGCGCTCGACTCCGAGTCGAGCGCCCCTGTTGGCTCGTCCGCCCACACGATGTCCGGCCTGTTTACCAGCGAGCGGGCCACGGTGACGCGCTGCTGCTGGCCGCCGCTCATCTGGGCCGGAAGTTTGTTCGCCTGGTCAGATAGCCCGACCATCTCCAGGGCCGAGAGGGCCTCCCTGCGGGCCTGCTTCGGCCTCGTCCCCGCGACGAGGAGCGGCAGCTCCACGTTCTCGACACCGGAGAGGACGGGTATCAGGTTGTAGGTCTGGAAGATGAAACCCATCTTCTGTGCCCTGAAACGGGTGCGCCTCCTGTCAGACATCGCGGAGATGGACTCGCCTCCGACGGCGACCTCGCCGCCGTCGAACTCGTCAAGGCCCGAGAGGCAGTTCAGGAGGGTGGTCTTGCCGCAGCCCGATGGCCCCATGACGGCGACGATCTCACCGCGGGCTATGCTCAGGTCCACGCCCCTCAAGGCACGGACAGTTACTCCCCCCGCCGCATAGGTCTTCTCGAGGTTCTTTGCCTCGACGATGGCGTCACCCGCTAGCCTCGACGACACCGTCTCTTTTGCCTCTCCGAACATTGTCCACGCTCCACTTCACGGGTTTCCCTGTGTAAGCGAGTTTATGGACGCCGCGTGGAATCCGGTAGTGAAGAGAGTCGTGAGTTCTACATGACGGATGTCATACGCTGAATCGGACGAAAAGAAGAGGGGACGGTCAGAATGACCGCCCCCTCTGGGGTGCTCGATGTCGCGCTATTTACGCGCCGGAGCGGGTGCTAAGCCAGTCGCTCACCTTCGGCCAGAGGCCCTTCCTGGCGCCGCGGCCCGTCATGAGGCCGACGTGGCCTGCGTCGAGGACGAAGAACTCCTTGTCTTCGCTGCCGACGAGGTTCATCGTCGCCTCGGCCTGCGGGAGGGTGCAGATATGGTCCTTCTTGCCGGCGATATTCAGGAGCGGTACCTCTATCTTCGAGAGGTCCACACGGCGGCCGCGAAGGACTATCTCGCCCTTCGCCAGCTTGTTCTGCTGGTAGAACTCGGAGATCCACTGCCTGAACGTCGCGCCAGGGAAGGGAGGACCGTCGTTGACCCATTTGTTCATGGCGAGCCAGGTCTCCATCGGCTTCTCCTCGAAGATGCGCTCCCACATGTTGACGTAGGTGCCGACGTAGTTGGTTACGGGCTTGAGCATCCTGTTGCCCGTGTCGATGAGGTCGCCAGGGATGTTGCCGAAGGCGTCGGCGAGCAGCCCAGGGTTCATGTACTTATTGTTTGTGAAGAGGCTGTAGAGGCCCATCTCGCCCTCAGGGAACTCTATTGGGGCGGTCATGAGTATCAGGTTCTTCAGATGCTCGGGGAAGAGCGAGGCGTACATGGCGCTCATCGTGCCGCCCATGCAGTAGCCGAGCATGGTGAACTCCTCGGAGTGCGAGTGACGGAGCACTTTCTTTACCGCCCGCGGAATATAGTCGAGGACGTAGTTCTCGAAGTCGAGGTCCTTGTCCTCGTCCCCGGGGACGCCCCAATCGAGCATATACACGTCGAAGCCCTCGTTCACCAGGTACTCGATAAAGCTGTTGCCTGGCATGAGGTCGAGAATGTAGGGCCTGTTGATGAGGGCGTAGACCATGAGGATGGGGACGGGATGCTTCTTCTCGGCGTTGGGTGCGTAGTGGTAGAGCTTCGCCTTGTTCTTGGTCCAGACCGTCTCCTTGGGCGTCTGGCCCGTATCGGCCTGGGCGCCCTCGACGACGATCTTCATCCCGCGGCTGTACTTGTCGAAGAAGTTCTCCACGTCTGCGGGTATGGTGGCATCGCCAGAGGTAGGAACCGCACCGTAATTGGCCGTGTCGGTCATCTAGCTCTCTCCCTTCTTGCGCACGTCCTCGACGGTGACCTGGCCGTCCGCCCCTGTCCCGACCACCTCGGCGAGGTTCACGCCCATCTCACGCGCCTTGCGCTTTGCCGCGTCCGTGGCCTTGACCTCGACGGCCGATCCATTTGTCCCCGTGCTCTCCGTCTGCGCGCCACCGTTGTTGGCACCGCTTTCCAGAGCCGAGATCAAACGGTCGAGCTTGCCCTCTACGCGGTCGAGCCGCCCTTCGAGCGCCTTCACGGACTCGGCGGTGGCGGGCTCGGCATAACCGTACTCGAAGTCTTCCAGGACCTCTTCGATGCGGTCTACCTTCTCCTCCAGGTTGACGACGAGGCCGGCGACCCTGGAGATATCGGACCGTACGGGGATCTGGAGGCTCTTGAGGTACTCCTCGGAGTTGCGCTTGAAGACCTTGTAGAAGCTGGCGTAGTGCTGGAGGAAGCGGCTCGAAGGCTCGAGGAACTCCTCGCGCTCGATGACGTCCCCGACGAAGTCCGAGAAGGGGCCGCTGGTGGCGTTGTACCACTGGGTCGTGAGCTGCAAGGGATCGCTCGGCGGCGCGCCGCCGGTCAGCAAATTGGTCCTGGCCTCATCGAGCATCTGCATCCAGCGCGGCAGGATCTCCAGCGCGGCCTGGTTCAACTCAGCGCTCTTGCGCCACGAGTCCGAGGTCATCTCGAACCACCGCTGCCAGAGGTCCAGAACCCCTGGGTTGCCGGCGACCGGCTCGGGGACAGACCCGATCATCCGCTCCTGCATCTCTCGCATGCCCTCGAACCACCGGCGGTATGCACCGTAAGGGTCCATCTGGCCCTCCTGGGTGTCGCGCGTCATCTCCGACCACATCCTGCTCCCCGACTCCATCCACTGGCGCCAGAGCTCGGCCGGGTCCATGGCGGACACCGCTCCTCTCTCCTCCGTCAACCGAAACCTCCTCGTCATGCCCTGTACCCATGCCTGGCGCCGCTCTCGCTCTCACCGGAGCGGCACCGATCATACGAATTATACTAGCAAAAGAAACGTATATGTTAACGGCATATACCGAGGGTGGGTCTTCGTAGCACTTTAAGAGCTATCCGGTTGCGGTTGACTCAGGAGATTCGGGAAGACGAAGATCTAAGTGTCGTATCTCACGAAGTCGTAGTTCAATTGCTGGCTCTCTGTATCGCGAACTTCCGGGGTATCTTTAGGATTCCCCAACAGCTTCTCGTCGATGGACCGCCTCAGGTCTTGGATACTGCAGGGCCATGGCACCCTGGTGACCTGACCGTTACCGTTCTCGTGCGGGGTTGTGATCAGCTCGATCACAGGCATGTTCGTCGTCGATGGGGTGTCCCTGATCAGGGTTATGAGAGATTCCTGATGCCTGCTGCTCCGGGCCGGTAGGATCAGTACCACGCTCGCACCTCGGAGCGGTTCTATGTCTTCCTCAGGGTACTCGGAGAAGAAGCGTGCCACGTAGTCGGCGGAGCGGAGCAGTGATTCCAGGGCCTTGCCGATCACAGGATTCCCACCGAGGATGGCCACGGTAGCCGGTCCTTCCGTGGGATTCAGCATGACCGTGTGAGCTCCGTGCCAATGACCAGGTCCATTCGCTAATTATATGGTGACAGGGGTGTCTGCGCGTAGGCCGGATGGCGTATCTTTTGCGTATGCCAGGTGGCATATCTACCGCACTGCGTCGGGAGAAGTGAGCCCCTGTTCGATAGCGCGCACGGCCGCCTGGGTGCGATCCGAGACCCCCAGTTTGCGGATAATGCGCTCAACGTGCACCTTGGCCGTACCCTTGCTTATAGTCAGTGTTTGCGCGATCTGCTGGTTGGTCTGCCCCGTGGTCAGGAGGCTGAGGACTTCCGTCTCGCGTGGCGTTAGCGCTTCGCCCAGAGGCTCGCGGTGCGTCGGAGGGTTCGAATAAGGCTTCTGCTGCTTCTCTTCGGCCAGGCGCCTGAGGAGTCGCGTGGCCAGCTCCTGGTTAAGGGGAGACTCGCCGTTCAGAGTCCTGTGGACAGCGCTGATCAGACGGTCCGCGGGGGCGTCCTTAAGCACGTAGCCAGCGGCGCCCGCATCCAGCGCTTCGAGCAGGTAGTCGGGGTTCTCGTGCATCGTCACCATCAGCACGCCTACGCCTGGCTGCTCGCGCTTGATATGTCGGGTCGCTGTGATGCCGTCCATCTCAGGCATGCGGACGTCCATCAGTACGAGGTCCGGCTCCAGACGCCGGCAGAGCTCTATAGCCTCAAGACCGTTCGAAGCCTCGCCGACTACTTCCAGCCCGGGCTCGTTGCTCAGCAGGCTCCGGAACCCTCGCCGGAGGAGGTGGTGGTCGTCGACGAGGATGAGTCGCTTCGTCTCGTTCACCGGCGATCCCTCATCCTGCATGATCGGCGTCCTCCCTGGTCGCTGGCAGTTCGACCTCCGCCTTTACCGTCGTACCCGATCCGGGCTCGCTGTGGAGTTCGAACCTCCCGCCGAGCAAGGATACCCTCTCGCGCATGCCTGAGAGGCCGATCCTCTCGCCAGGACCGTTACTCTTCGTCGCCTCATCCGGTTCGAAGCCGCGTCCCTCGTCCCTGACCAGGAGGCGAACAGATCCCTTCGGGCGGTCGAGCGCCACGTGCACCTGGGAGGCGCGCGCGTGCTTGCGCACGTTCGTCAGGGCCTCCTGCGCGACCCGGAAGAGCGTCGTCTCTATCTCGGGTGGCAGACGCTCATCGCCCAGCGCTTCTTCCAGGGCGACCTCCCAGCCCTCCGAGCGGAGCGTCTCGATCTGCTGGCGGACCGCCGCGGCCAGGCCGAAGTCGTCGAGCACCGTGGGACGCAGGTCGTGGATCACCTGCCGCGCTTCCCCGACCGTCTGCCTAACGAGATCCAGGGATTCATCGAGATCCTCCCTGGTCTGGATCGAGGCGGGAGGGTGGTGCCGCGCGAAGGCTTGCAGGTGATGGTGGGCCGCCGCCGCGGTCTGGGCCAGTCCGTCGTGGATATCGTAGGCGATGCGGCGACGCTCCTCTTCCTGGGCCGCCAGGAGCTGGACGATCAGATCGTGCAACTGGCGTTCCCTCACGATCAGCTCCTCGTACAACCTGGCGTTCTCGAGCGCGCTCGCGGCCTGATTCGCCAGACTCGCGAACGTGTCAGCAGTCTCGCTCTCGGCGAGTCGATCGGGACCGTAGACTTCGAGTACCCCGATCACCTGGTCCCGTACCCGCATCGGCAAGGATAGACCAGCTAGCCGATCGAGGCCGGGCGCCTTCAACTCGAATGACCCTCTGTCGTCTGACTCGAAGGCTGCGTGACGCACGGAGCTGGCTTCGGGCGCCTCGTGGATCTGGCTGAGGAGTTCATCGGGACCGAAGGTGCGCCACACGTGAAGCCCTCCATGATCGTCGCGCAGGTTGATGATAGCCGCTGTAGTGCCCGACATTCGTCCGACTATCTCCAGCAACCTCGAACCGATCTCCTCCCGCTCGAGGCTGGAGCTCAAGACCTGTCCTGTTTCGTAGAGCGCGAGCAGCGCGTCCAGGCTGCGCCTCAGCGCTTCTTCGGCCCGCTTTCGCTGTGTCACGTCGTGGGCGACGACGCACAGCGCAGGGCGGCCGCCGTAGGAGATGGCGGCCGCGTTCACCTCAACGTCGATGAGAGAGCCGTCCTTGCGCCGGTACTGCCTCTCCCCGATAAAGAGGCGCCCTTCCTCGAGAACTCGCTGGATGTTGCGGTCGATGTTCTCAGGGAAGTGCGCGACGATGTCATAGAGCGTCAGGCGGCGAAGCTCCTCCGGCTCGTAACCCAGCGAAAGGTGGAGTGAGGCGTTCGCCTGGATGATGTATCTGCTAAATGGGTCTAGCAGGAAGATGTTCTCGGCGGTCTGCTCGATGACGTTGCGGTAAAGTTCCTCGCTCTCGCGCAGCTTCTCCTCAGCCCTCTTTCGCTCTGTGATGTCAAGCATGAAGCCCTGCCAGTGTAGTGGATTACCCACTTCATCGCGCACAAGCACCGCCTCGTCGCGCAGCCAGACCACGCGACCGTTCTTGGCGAAAATCCGGTACTCGACCGCGAACGGATCTCCGGTCTCGTCGGTGCGCATGTCCTCGGCGAGCACCCGCTTCCTGTCATGGGGGTGCAATACTTTCGCCCAGAGATCGGGATCGGCTATCACTTCCTTCGGTGAGTAGCCGAGCACTTTTTCGATCTGCGGGCTGACGTATGCCAGAACATGGTTGCCGCCGAGCGCCTCCGTGTAGGTGATCGCCGGCACGTGTTCGACGAGCGTGCGCAGGCGGCTTTCGGCCTCCTTTAGAAGCTTCTCCGCCTCCTTCCTCTCGGTGATGTCCTGTGTAACCTTCGAGAAACCGCGCAGTTGGCCCTCGTCGTCGCGCAACGCCGTTATGATCGTGTTGGCCCAGAACTGAGATCCATCCTTGCGCACGTGCCAGTTCTCCTCTTCGAACCGGCCTTCTCTCGCCGCCTCCTCCAGGTGCTTCTCCGCAGTGCCCCGCGCGACATCCTCATCTGTGAAGAACACGGAGAAGTGCTCTCCGACGATCTCCTCCGACTTGTAGCCTTCGAGGCGCCCAGCCCCAGCGTTCCAACTGGCGACGCGCCCCTTGGGATCGAGCATCAAAATAGCGTAATCCCGCACGCCTTCCACCAGCGTGCGGAAGTGTTCCTCGCTACGGCGCAGGTCCTCATGGTGGCGCTCGACCTCCAGTTGGCTCGCCTCAGCCCTCCATCTCGCCGCACGCAGCGCCTCCGTCAGCAGGCAGACGAGCGTCCCCTCCAGGAAGAAAGCGAGAAGCGGTACGACCTCCAGGCTGAACCCCGAGAATGTACCCGTCGGGGGAAGGAAAAAATAGTCGGTGACGAGGCCCGCCGCGATCGTCGCGAGCAGCCCAGGTCCCAGGCCGCCGTACCAGGCGCTTACCATTATGGCGCCGAAGACCAGCAGGAAAGGAGTCTCCTGCACGATCATCGGGTCGAGGAGCAGCTTGATCACGAACGCCACCTCGACCGC
>DASSJP010000659.1:0-4174 GCA_035691165.1 Rubrobacter sp. | reverse complement strand
GGCGTCGTAGCCGCGCCTGGAGATACCGACACCGCCGGGGTATCCGTCGTAGACGAAGACCGTGGGGAAGCCGCTCTGGCGGTGTACTGGTGTGGAGAGCCCACCTATGTCTGCGCGGTCGCACATAGCGAAGAGTGGGAGGAGACCGATCATTCCGTGCTCCCCGGCGTGCAATGCGCCCCCGAAGCTCTCGAAGCTCGGTCTCGCTTCTCTTGGCAGCGGAGGCAGCGTGACCCACAGCGCCTGCGTGTCGAGCATCACGTCAGGGAGATCCAGCGGGTAGACCCCGACCTCCTTGTCGTCTGCCACCCTGACCTTCTTGAAGTAGGTGACGGAGTCGGTCGTCCTCACTCTGCCCCAGTGAAGTATCGATCCGTTCGCCAGATCCCGCTTCTCGATCTCTTCTAATATTTCCACGTCGGTCTCGACCCGCGGCCTCGTGTAGTATCGGTTGGGGACGCGGCGGGCGACAGCACGGTGGGATCGGAGATCCAACTCCTCCACTTCGTACGCCGTCCCACGATGGAGGTACGTCGCGCCAGGATGCAACTCGCTCGGGGCGCGGGTGGCTTCGGCGGTCCCGATGAGCTCTCCTTCGCCATCCGCGATGAGGACCGTCTCTGACGACGCCGAGCGCAGCGAGATGTTGCGCGCAGGGTTGTCCCCGCCAACGTACACGAGCCGGCCACCGCTCGAAGCGAGCAGCCTTGCCTCCATCATCGTCTTCGCCACGCTCCTGTACGCAGGCCCGAAGTACTCCTCGTCCTCGGCGTCAAGTGGAGCCTCGTGAGCCGCGGCAAGGAGGTGCGGGCCAAGGATGTAGGGGTTCTCCATCGTCACCCTGGCGGCTTCTACTCTCCGTCCGAGGACCCGCGGCGGGTTCTCGAAGAGGAACTGGTCGAGGGAGTCGCGGCCCGGGATATAGACGGCGAGGGCCGGGTCTTTGCCGCGTCCTGCGCGGCCCCACTGCTGCCAGATGGAGGCGACGCTGCCAGGGTATCCGCAACAGACGACGGCGTCGAGGGCGCCCACGTCCACCCCGAGCTCAAGCGCGTTCGTCGAGACGACGCCGAGGAGGTCGCCGCGGAAGAGGCGGCCTTCGATCTCCCTTCTCTCGCGCGGGGTGTAGCCTGCGCGGTAAGGGGAGATCCTGCGCGCCCCCTCGACGCCGAGCCTGTCCGCGGCGTAGCGATAGATGAGCTCAGCAGCCTTCCTGGTCCTGGCGAAAGCGATCGTCCTGACGCCCTGCGAGACGAGGTTCGCGAAGACGAGAGCGCCCTCCGTGAGCAGGCTCCGCCTCTCCCCCTTCTCCTTGTCCAGCAGGGGAGGATTGCGGAAAATGACGCGCCGCTCGCCCGTAGAGGCGCCGTCGTTGTCAACGAGGGCGAAAGGAAGGCCCGTGAGGCTCTCGGCGAGCTCCTGAGGGTTGGCTATCGTCGCGCTCGTAAGGACGAACTGCGGGTCGCCACCGTGCAACCTAGCCACGCGTCTGAGACGGCGCAGTACGGCGGCGACGTGCGAGCCGAAGACGCCGCGCAGGACATGCGCCTCATCGACGGCCACGATCTCCAGGTTGCGCAGGAAATCTGCCCAGGCCTCGTGGTTGGGCAGGATGCCGATGTTCAGCATGTCCGGGTTGGTAAGCAGGATGTTCGACCGGCGCCGGATGTCAGCGCGCAGGGCATGTGGCGTGTCGCCATCGTAGGTCGCTGGATGGACTCCACGCAGGTCGAAAGCCTTTATCTTGCCAAGCTGGTCCTGGGCCAATGCCTTCGTCGGGTAGAGGAAGATCGCACGCCGATTCGTCCGGTCCAGGGCGTTCTGGAACGCGGGGATCTTGTAACATAGCGACTTCCCGCTCGCCGTCGCCGTCGCAACGACGACGTTTTCTCCGGCCCGTACCCGCTCGTAAGCCTCCAACTGATGAGAGTACAACCTGGACGCGCCCATCTTGTGCAGGGCCTCGGAAAGCTCGGGGTGGAGGTCGGGGAGCTTCACGAGCGTCGCCTCGCGCGGCGGGAGGCTCGCAACGGTATCCCCGAGGGACTCGACCGCGCGGCGGCTCATCCCTGCGAGCGGCTTTGGCCCGGTGGTCTTAGAGCTCACGCCTCGCGGCGAAAGCCCGCCCCAGGGTCACCTCGTCGGCGTACTCGAGGTCTCCACCCACCGGGAGACCGCTGGCGAGCGCCGTGACCCGCACGGGCAGCTCCTTCACCTCCTGGGCGATGAACAGCGCGGTCGCCTCGCCCGTGGTGTTCGGGTTGGTCGCGATGACCAGCTCACTAGTGCCCTCATTACGGACGCGCTCGATGAGCTCGGCTATCCGCAGGTCTTCCGGTTCGACGCCGTCCAGGGGAGAGAGTGAGCCGCCGAGGACGTGGTAGAGGCCGCGGAACTCGTGAGTTCGTTCTATCGGGCCGATATCATAGGGGTCTTCCACGACGCAGATCACGGACCGGTCGCGACGGGCATCGCGGCAGATCTCACACTCGTCCACCTCGGTCAGGTTGAAGCAGCGCTTGCACGGTTTGATCTTCTCCTTGACCTCTTTCAGCGCCTCGGCGAGCCTGATAGCATCCTCTTTCTTGCCCCGGATCACGTGGAAAGCGATGCGCTGGGCGCTCCTCGGCCCGATGGAGGGTAGCTTGGAGAGTTCTGTTATGAGCCGTTCTACAGGCCGCGCGTACGTCGCCAAAGAACCCCTAAAGCCCAGGCATGTTCAGGCCGAGGTCCCCGAGGCCGCCTGTGATCCCGCCCAGCTTCTTGTTGGCCAGCTCCTGCGCGCTCGCCATCGCCTCGTTGACAGCGGCGAGGACCATGTCCTGCAGCATCTCGATGTCCTCGGGATCTACGACCTCGGGCTCTATTTCGATGGAGACCAGCTCCATCCCGCCTGTCATAGTGGCCTTCACGGCCCCGCCGCCCGCGCTCGCCGTAACGGTCTCCTTCGCAAGCTCCTCCTGGGCCAGCTGCATCTGCTGCTGCATCTGCTGGACCTGCTGCATCATCTTGTTGACGTTCCTGCGATTTCCCAAACCGGGGTCTCCTCTCCGAAAGCGCCGCTCATCTTCAGGGCTCCGTCGGCCAATGCCTCGACGGTGAGATTTAGTATAACGTATACTTTGCGGCGTTCCTCTGGGGAAAGACTGTGCAGCGCCTCCGGAGCGAGGGTTGCGTAGAACTCGAGGATCGGGTCCACGTCACGTTGCATGGCTTCGAGTTCCTCCCGCTTGTCAGGTCGAAGCCGAAACTCTTATAAGGTGGCGTGTTTGCGCTAGGGTAGGAACAAAACTTGGACGTCCCTACGGAGTAGGCAAACTCTCAGGGGCGTGGGTTCATCATCGCGATCCCACGCCTCGTTACCCTGTAGAAGTCGACTCCCGGTGTGCTTCCGAGACGTTCTTCCCACGCAAGTGCTCCCTCCCCGACCAGATGCCTGAGGGCCTTCTCGTAGCGCAAAGTGTCAGGATCCAAGCCCGCATGTTCCGCGACGAGCTCCGGCGCCAAGCGTGTCCCCTCTGCCAGAGACGCACCAGGGTTGTGCTGGTCGTAGTGATCTTTCAACGCCCGCAGAAGTGCTAAACCGTCAGCATGAGCGTCGCGGAGCATAGTCTTTTGGAGACGCAGCCTTTGAACTCGCCTACAGAGAGGCAGCCAGGTAGTGTGCGGTAGCGCATGCTGTGAGCGCCGCCACGCAGGCGCTCAACGCGATAATCGCGATGACGCCATCCTTGGTCACGCTCGCCTCCCGCCATCGGCAGCCGGCGCTTCGATGTGGTCGGCGGGGCTAAGAAGCTTGCCGCACTCGCACCCGAACGCACTACTCTCCTGCTGCCACGCTGACAGCGTCCCGTCGAGCACCGTTCTCTCTCCGCACTCCTCGCATACGAGGACAACCCCTCCAGAAGAATTGGTCACTTCCAACCCCCTCCTTCAACTTATCGATCTTGGCCGACCAGGCAGACTTGGAGGGGTTGGCGTTTCGCCAACTTCTCAAGCCTCCGCACTCGGTAGCACAACCCCGAGCTTACCCGTAGAAAGGCACGTCCGACAAGATCAAGCTGCTTAGACCTGCACGTCAGCTCAAACTCCTCATCGAGCCGAAGCTCGCGTATATCTCTACCTCGATCTGAGATTACGCTGAGCACCAACGGACCAGAGATGCTTACCTGTG
>DASSJP010000658.1:0-5484 GCA_035691165.1 Rubrobacter sp. | reverse complement strand
CTCGCCTCAGGAGGTAGCGGTTTTGGGAAGGTCCCGCAAGCTCAGAATAGGGGTGCTCGGGGCTGGCCCGATCTCGCAGGCCGCGCATTTCGAGGCGTGCAGGAAGGCTGAGAACGCCGAGCTCTACGCCATCTGCGACGTGGCGGAGGACCTCCTGGAGAGGGTGGTCGCCATCCACGCGCCCGGGAGAGCCTACGGTGATTACGACGCCATGCTCGCCGACCCCGACCTCGACGCGGTGATCGTCGCCGTCGCCGACCAGTTCCACGTTCCGATGGCCCTCAAGGCCCTCGAAGCCGGCAAGCACGTGCTGGTGGAGAAGCCGATGGGCGTCACCGTCGAGGAGTGCGAGGGGCTCCGCGACGCCGCCGAGGCTTCCGGGCTCGTGGTGCAGGTCGGTACGGAGAAGCGTTTCGACGAGGGGATCGCCTTCGCCCGAGAATTCATCCGGGAGGAGATGGGCGAGATGATCTCGCTCAAGGCCTGGTACTGTGACTCGACCCGCCGCTACACCATGACCGACGCTTTGCAGCCGGTGATCGAAGCCAGCGAGAGGGCGAGGAGGCCCGAGGGCGACCCGAAGGCGGACCTCAGGCGCTATTACTTGCTGGGTCACGCGAGCCACCTTCTCGACACCGCACGCTTCCTGGGCGGGAATATGGAGGCCGTCCGCACCCGGCTCGTCGAGAAGTTCGGCGCGTACTGCTGGTTCTCGGAGGTCGAGTTCGCCGACGGGAGCGTCGGCCACCTCGACCTGACCATCAAGGTCCGCATGGACTGGCACGAGGGCTTCCACGTCTACGGCGAGCACGGAAGCGTGATCGGGAAGACGTACAACCCCTGGTACTACAGGTCGAGCGACGTGGAGTGCTTCTCCGAGAAGGACGGCCAGTACCGCCGTCCCCTGGGCGCGGACGGCCACTTCTTCCGGCGGCAGGTCGAGGGATTCGCGGAGGCGATACTCGACGGCGCCCCGATGCGCGGGGCGAACGCGGAGGACGGGCTCGCGGCGATGCGCGGGATGGTGGCGATGGCCCGCTCGGCTCAGACAGGCGAGGCCGTGAGGCTCTCAGATGTCAAGGGCGGCGTTTAGGGTGCGGCTGGGTATCTTCGCGAAGACCTTCTCCCGTCCCTCGCTCGAGGGCGTGCTGGACGCCGTGGCCGGGCACGGCCTCAACGAGACGCAGTTCAACATGTCGGTTGCGGGCCTGCCCTCCATGCCACAAGAGATAGACCAGGCCCTGGCTGACAGGGTGCGGGAGGCCGCCGCCGGGCGCAACGTCACTATGGCCGCCGTCTCGGGCACCTTCAACATGGCCCACCCTGACGAGGAAGTCCGCAGGGACGGACTGCGCCGTCTCGGTGTGATCTCGGGCGCCTGCGGGCGGCTCGGCACGGCCACGATCACGCTGTGCACAGGCACCAGGGACAGGGAGAACATGTGGCGCCGGCACCCCGACAACGGAACCAAGGACGCCTGGCGGGATCTGCTCGCCACGATGCAGGTAGCGCTGGAGACGGCCGAGGAGCGCGGCGTCACGCTCGCCTTCGAGCCAGAGATCAACAACGTCGTTGACTCGGCACAGAAGGGAAGGCGCCTCCTGGACGAGATGCGCTCACCACACCTCAAGGTGGTCATGGACGCCGCCAACCTCTTCGACGCCGAAGACCCCGCCCGCCGGCTCAACCGTTCGCAAGAGATCTTGTACGAAGCCTTCGAGTTGCTTGGCGAGGTCATCGTCATCGCCCACGCCAAGGACGTGAGAGGATCAGGCGAGTTTGTGGCCGCTGGAAAAGGAGATCTGGACTACGACCTGTACATGAAGTACCTGACCGAGGCCGGCTATCACGGACCGCTGATCCTGCACGGTCTCGCCGAGGAGGAGGTCGAGGGGAGCGTGGCCTTTCTCAGGGAGAGACTTGACGGCGCAATTGCCGGGGTTGGACGCTAGTATCTCCATGCGGACGACGAATGAACCCTTGTCCGAGCTACGCCAAGCTGGTTGCTATCTCACTCCCACTCTATGGTGCCGGGTGGCTTGCTCGTGATATCGAGGGCGACACGGTTCACCCCAGGCACCTCGTTGATGATGCGGTTGCTTATTCGTTCGAGAAGGTCGTACGGCAGGCGGGCCCAGTCTGCGGTCATGGCATCGTCCGAGGTGACGGCCCGGATCACGACTGGATAAGCGTAGGTCCTCGCGTCGCCCATGACGCCGACGGAGTGGATCGCAGGCAACACCGCGAAGCTCTGCCATAGCTCGCGGTAGAGCCCTGCGTTTCTTATCTCATCCTGCAACACGGCGTCGGCTTTGCGAAGGATCTCGAGCCGCTCTGCAGTGACGTCCCCTATGACCCGGATCGCAAGCCCAGGTCCAGGGAAAGGCTGGCGCCATACCATCCTCTCGGGCATCCCAAGCTCGGCAGCCACGACGCGTACCTCGTCCTTGAAGAGGTTCCTCAACGGCTCGACGAGGTCGAGGTCCATGACCTCGGGCAGGCCGCCGACATTGTGGTGGCTCTTTATTCTTGCGGCGTCGCGGGTCCCACTCTCTATGACGTCCGAATACAATGTGCCCTGTACCAGGAACCTGGCGTCTTCGAGCTTGCCTGCCACCTCCTCGAAGGTGCGGATGAACTCCTCGCCGATGATCTTGCGCTTCGCCTCGGGATCTGTGATGTTGGCGAGCTTGTCCAGGAATCGCCCCTTGGAATCCACGTGTACTAGCGGCACGTCGGAGTTCTCACCGAACGCCTCGACGACCTGCTCGGCCTCGTTTTGCCTGAGGAGGCCGTGGTCAACGAAGACGCACGTCAGGTTGTCGCCTATGGCGCGGTGGACGAGCATGGCCGCGGTGGACGAGTCGACCCCGCCCGAGAGCCCGCAGATGACTTTATCGTCTCCGACCTGCTCCCTGATCTTCTCGACCGCGTCGGTGATTATGTTGACGGGCGTCCACTCGGGTTTGCAGCCGCAGGCCTCGTATAGGAAGTTCTTGAGGATCTCCATCCCGTACTCAGTGTGCCTGACCTCGGGATGGAACTGGACTCCGTAGCGTCCCTGCTCCCGCTCCTCGAAACCGATGATCGGGACTGAGGGCGTCTCCGCCGTGACCTCGAAGCCCTCGGGGACCGAGAAGACGGCGTCGCCGTGGCTCATCCAGGCTTTCTGCTCGTCTGGAGTGCCTGCGAAGAGACCTTCGTGGCTCTTGACGCGCAGGTCGGAGCGGCCGTACTCCCGGATCTGGACAGCCCTGACCTCCCCTCCCTCCACGAGCGCCATGAGTTGCATCCCGTAGCAGATACCGAGTATTGGCACGCCGAGGTCGAAGAGCCTGTCGTCTACCCGCGGGGCGCCCTCCTCGTAGACACTGTTGGGACCGCCTGAGAGGATGATGCCATCAGGATTGCGGTCCTTTATATCTTCGATAGGCGTGTCGTAGGGGATTAGTTCTGAGTAGACGCGGGCTTCGCGTACCCTGCGGGCGATGAGTTGGGCGTACTGACCGCCGAAGTCGAGGACAAGGATCAAACTACTTGCCCATCCCGACGCCCTGGGAGCGCTGCTCCGTCTTGCCCTCAGTCGCAAGCGAAGGCGCGTACATGACCTCGGCCTTCTGGAACTCCTTGATGTTCTGGTAACCCGTCGTCGCCATGCTTGTCCTCAGGGCACCCATGAGGTTGAGCGTCCCGTCGTTCTCCCGCGCCGGCCCGACGAGTATCTCCTCCAGCGTCCCCGTTGTCCTCGTGCTTATGCGGGTCCCGCGCGGGAGGGTCGGGTGGAAGGTCGCCATCCCCCACGAGTAGCCGCGGCCAGGGGCCTCCTCCGCCCTTGCGAAGGCGCTGCCGAGCATGACGGCGTCGGCGCCGCAGGTTATGGCCTTGGCGATCTCCCCCCCTGTGCGCATCCCGCCGTCTGCGATGACGTTGACGTACTCGCCGGTCTCCAGGTAATGGCGCATACGGGCCGCCGCGGCGTCGGCGACGGCGGTCGCCTGCGGCACGCCGACCCCGATGACACCCCGCGTGGTGCAGATACGCCCAGGTCCCACGCCGACGAGTACGCCGACAGCCCCCGTTCGCATCAGGTGAAGAGCCGTCGAGTAGCTCGCACAGCCGCCGACTATGACGGGGACGTTCAGAGAGGGCACGAACTCCATCAGGTTCAGAGGCTCGACCGAACTCGAGACGTGCTCGGCGGAGACCACCGTGCCCTGGACGACGAGGACGTCGAGGCCGGCTTCGATGGCGGCCCTGTGGTAACGCTCGACCCGCTGGGGCGTGAGCGAGGCCGCCGCTATGACGCCATTGTCCTTAATCTCCTGCACGCGGCGGAAGATCAACTCTTCCTTGATCGGCTCGGCGTAGATCTCCTGCATGACCCTGGTCGCCTTGTGCTCGGGCAGGCTCGCTATCTCCTCGAAGACGGGACCTGGGTCCTCGTACCTGGTCTGCAACCCCTCCAGGTTCAGGACGGCGAGGCCACCAAGAGAACCGATGATGCCGGCAGTCGTGGGATCGACGGCCGCGTCGAGCGCGCTTGCCAGGCAGGGCAGGTCGAGGTTCAGGTTGCCCAGAGACCAGGAGATGTCCACGTCCTCGGGGTCGCGCGTCCTGCGGCTCGGTACTATGGCGATCTCGTCGAGCCCGTAGGCCCTGCGCGCCGTCTTGCCTTTCCCTATCTCAATATCCATTTGGGTGCTGGGGTTCCTTTCCTGTCGCTTCGGACAGACAAAACGAAGCCCACGGAGAACTGCCTCCGTGGGCCCCGATACACTTTTCTGCCGGACGTTGCAAATCCAGCTTATGCTACACCGCGACCTCCGCCGCGGTCAAGCATCGAGCCGGATCTAGAGTCCCGGAATTACGCCCAGAAGCCATAGCACCACGATAACGATGACGACCACCACGATGATGGTAACCAGGTTGTTGGTAGTCACTGATAGACCTCCCTGGAGACCCATCCTGCACCGGAAAAAGCGGCCTTGTTAGAGGAGCCGCGAGAGTAGCAGCAAGATCACGATAACCAGAATTATCACCACAAGTATAGGTATGAGACCACCCCGCATATCTTCACCTCCCTCACCAAGGTTCTTTTCCTAAGTAACAAACGGCAACACGAGCACGACCAGAAGGATTATCGCCAGGACGACGATTATTATGGCGAGTCCCCTACCTATCCTCCCTCACCTCGCTCCCTATCTCTCGGTGGTCGGCTAGCCGCAATATATACCCTCTGAGACCCCCGCGAAACAGAAACGGTTACGAAAAAGCGGCGCCCCTATCGGGACGCCGCCGGTAGAAGCTCTATTGGAGAGCTTCTTACATCATGCCGCCCATGCCGCCTGCGGGCATCGCCGGCATGTCCTCCTCGGGCTCGGCCACGATGACCTCGGTGGTCACGATCAGGCTGCCGATGGAGGCCGCATTCTGAAGCGCAGAGCGAGTGACCATCGCAGGGTCGATCACGCCAGCGGAGACCAG
>DASSJP010000657.1:0-2845 GCA_035691165.1 Rubrobacter sp. | reverse complement strand
CGAGAGCTTCTCGAAGCTGGCCGCGCTCACGCACCGTCTGACGACTTCGTCGTCTGCTCCGGCCCCGAGGAACCCGAGCAGGCGCTCCATCTCCTGTTCCGGCCTGTGAAGGAGGTTCTCGTAGCGAACTTCGGAGTAGTTGCTCCCAAGCAGCGCCGGGCCGTCCTCGACGGTCCTGCCAACCCTGGTGCCCCACTCCGCGGCCATCCTCTTGAGGGAGTTTCCGGCGAACATGCTCTCTTGCGTCTCGCTGGGATTCCTGTATGCCTCGCGCTTCGCCGAGACCCTGGCGCTCTTCTTCTTGCCGAAGTTCCAGGAATGGTGCACCGCCGAGACCGCAGCATCCCGCCCGTCCCTGATGATATGGATCACCCTTGCCTCAGGGTAGATGGTGGAGATCTCCTGTATCGTCTCGGGGGTGAGAAGCGGTGACTTGTCACCGACGATCTTCTTGCCTGTCTTGGACAATTCGCCCATGAGGAAGTAATCAACGGCCATGCGGACGATGTTGTCCACGTGCTCATCAGCATCATCGTCCCTGCTCCAGACAGACCTCTCGATCCAGAGCCTCAGGTACTCCGCGTCGAGTACGGCGTTGTAGAGCGAGCTGGGCGGTCGCTTCGCGTCCGTCCTCTTTACGGACTCCTGCCGCCAGCCCGCGCCGAAGAAGCGACCCTCTCCTTTGCAAAGTATCTCAGGGTGGGAGTCGAGCATGCGCATGAGCCACGTCGTGCCCGACTTCTGGTAACCGACGACGAAGAAGACAGGCGTGGCCGCGACAGATGTTTGTACACCCTCGCCACCGGCAAGCTGCCTCCTGAGAGCGGAGATCTCCGCGTCCTTGACGGCGATCCGCCTGCGGGTCTGGCGACCCATCCTCGACCGCAGGGAGCTCGCCGCCGCGTCCAGAGACGATTTCGTCCTCCGAAGCACCTCGACGGCCTTGCGATTCATCGTCCCGACGACCCCTCAGCCGCCGATTTCCCGCTCCAGGTACTCCGCGAGCGCCTCGCTCCAGTGCCTGAGCCCTGGGCTTCCAAGGGGCGAGAGAACCCCGTTGGCCGGACGCGCGGCAGGCAGCGGATACTCCGAGCCTGGGATCGGGACGACTTCGGTCTCGACACCGGCGAGGCGGAAGATCTCACGGGTGAACTCGTACCAGGAGCATGAACCCGCGTTGGTGAGGTGGTAGAGGCCGTAGCGCCCTCCCTCGATAATCCCGGCGATGCCCTCCGCAAGATCCCTGGCGTAGGTGGGCGAGATGAACTCGTCGTCCTTGACCTTGAGCGAGTCACGCTCGCCTGCCACCCGCAACATCGTCCTCACGAAGTTATGTCCCCGTCCGTACACGCCGGCAGAGCGTACGACGTACCATCGGTTCGTGAGCCGCATGACGTGCTCCTCCCCGGCGTGCTTGGTGCGTCCGTAGGCGCTTATGGGATTCGGTGGGTCGAAAGGCTCGTAGGGCCTCGCGCTATCGCCGTCGAAGACGTAGTTCGTGCTCACGTGCAGAAGCTCACAGCCATGCCGCTCGCAAGCCTGGGCCAGGTTGCGCGGCCCGAGGGCGTTCACGGAGTACGCTAGATCCCCCTCCTTCTCACAGGCGTCCACGTTGGTGTAGGCGGCGGCGTTGACCACTACCTCAGGCGAGTGCTCCCCAACGGCCCGCCCTACGGCCTCGGCGTCGGCCACGTCGAGCTCCTGCCTGGCGAGCGCTACGACCTCGTGGCCCCGTTCCGGAAGCAGCCCTGCCAGCTCCAGGCCGAGCTGGCCGTTCGAACCGGTTACAAGGACCTTCATCCTGACAAGTTCTCCTTTGTCCGTCTGTTCAGGAGCGTATCATAGAGTTTTTCAATCTCGTCAGCGTACTCGCCGACGCTCTTTACCGCGCCGATCCCCGCGCGAAGTTCGGGGAGGAGATCCTTCTCTTCAGCCAGCCGCCGAAGTTGCCCGGCGAGGTCTTGCGCGTCCTCCAGCCCGAAGAGCAGGCCGTTTCGCCCGTGCCTCACGAACTCGGACATGCCGCCCAGGTTCGTGGCGACCACAGGCGCCCCGGCGGCGAAGGCCTCGAAGATCACGCCCGGGGCGTTCTCGTACCAGCGGGAGGGCACCACGAGGACGTCGATCCCTGCAAGAACGCTTCGTAGCTCCTCGCGCGCGAAGGCACCGCGAAAGGAGATCCTCCCGTCGTCCCCGGCGAGCCCGCGCAATTCACCGGCATAGGACTCGTAGCCTTTCTCGCTGCCGTGGATGGAGAGCGTCGCACCGGTCTCGGACGGCAGCATCCCGAAGGCCCGCAGGAGCACGTCGGGTCCCTTGTGCGGGGCCAGGGTACCGACGTACCCGAACCGGAGCGTGGAGGAAGGGCGCCGCTCTGAGGAGGCCCTTGCGACGTGTGAGGTATCTATACCGTAGTGGGAGACCTGTATTTTGTCCTTCCCTATGCCGTTGGCGGCGAGCAGGTCACGCGTGAGCCGCGTGTAGGCGAGGACGCGGTCAACAAGCTGCATCCGCTCCCTTATGTATTCCGGACGCTCCCTCACCTCCTCCACCTGGCGCAGGGGGAAAAGGAGGCGCGAGAGAGGTGTGCGGGAGAGAAGATCGGCGGTCCTTGGGATCGCGCCAGGGACCATGCTGGCCCGCCTCACGCGGGGGTCCGCGCTCCGGCCGGCAATGCACCTGACGCAGTGGGATACCTCGGGCCCTTCGCACATGACGCCGTCGTGTCTCCTCAGGTCCACGACGGGGCATACCGTCCAGAAGTCCGCCGCGGTGAAGACCACAGGCAACCCGAACTCCTTGAAGACCGGCAGTACGCTCGCCGAGAGTCCCTGGAGGTGCATGG
>DASSJP010000656.1:0-2456 GCA_035691165.1 Rubrobacter sp. | reverse complement strand
GAGGCCGCCAGAGGTCCGGCCCTGCCTTATCCTCTTATTTACCCGAATGAGGTCTTCTCGGAAGTAGCAGGGTACTCTTTGTCATTCAGTCTCCCAGCTTGACCGCCTTGGTGGTGCCGAGCACTCGACCTGAAGCGCTCTTGGCCCGCGCAGCGACGTAAGGACCTGCGGTTTGCACCAACATGGCCGTCTCGAAGCCATCCCGGGGCACTGATCCCAAGGACTCTAATCGGTCATGGCGAGTCCCGGCGAGCACCTCCCATGTGGCTACCTCCGTGGCGCCGTTCCAACTGACGTAGAGCGTCACCTTCTCTTCGGAGCGTTGCTCCACTGCCGCCGCTGGATGGTCGGTAGGATGAGCGCTCCATGGAAAGCGGAACGCCCTGTAGGACTCGACTTTGGGTAGGAAGCGAGCGTCTAGGAGAAGCTCGCCATCGTGGGAGAACTCGGAGATATGAGGCTCGCTGCCCCAGCCGATGAACACGTTGGCGTTCGGCAAGACCTGCATGTTACCCTGGGATGGAGCGATCCGCTTCTCGGGGTAGGCGTATTCTCGCAGCAGGGTGGCCTTCATCGCGTCCATGTCGAGCTCCACCACGATGCCACGCGACTGATCGTGAACCTCCGGAGGCGCACCATTGTCGAAGATGGTGATGGTGCCGTCCTCCTGGCGCCTAGCGTCGTGCTGGGAGACGGTCCTTGTGCCCTCTCCCATCTCGAAGTCGCTCTTCTTGCCGCCCAGTCGCCACAGGATCTCACCACTCTTGCGGTCGATCTTATCGACGGTCGAGGTGTGGCGCGAGGAGATGAGCAGGTTTTCGTCGTGGTCTACGTCTATGGAGTTGATGTGGAAGTAGTCGAAGTACTTCCTCCTGTAGTGCGGCTTGACGTAGGACTCCTCAGGGCCGATGTGCTCCAGGCTGTGCCACTCGAAGAGCACCTCTCCGCTTTCGATATCGACCTCCTGGGCGATCCCCTCCATCACCAAGCCCTCTCTAGGGCCACCGAAGAGGGAGAGATCCCTTCGCACCGGACTGTAGACCGTAAGCAGTGCAGTGTCTCGCGAGGTGATAAGGAATTCGTGCTGGTTTCCCTGGTACCCATTGCCTGCCTGGACCCGGGTTATCTCCCGGTAGGATCTATCGAGTATCACATACTCACCGACACTGGGCCGAGGGAAGGGCTCACCCTCCCACCAGGTCAGCACCGGCTCGCCCCGGTAGCTTTGCACTTTGAAGTCCAGCGCATACTTCACCTTGCGGATCCAAATGGGCTGTCCGAGATTGTCGATGATCATGGGACCATGCTGTCCTGCTCCCTCCTTCAAAGCGATGAAGATGTAGCCGGGGGCGGTGCCGTGCGCTTGCATGCTTACCTCAACGGCGGGCGGGTTGAGGTCAGGGCGCGAGCGGAAGGCTTTCGGGAACGCGGATGGACCGCTCAACGAGGGCCAAGCTCTTGATCTGGTCAACGTGTTTGCCTTTGGGGCGTGCAAGGACCTGACCTTCGGGGTGCCCCCAAGTAGGTCGCAGCCTCCTGTGCTCGCCAACGCGAGGTAGGTGGCTGCGGAGCTCAGCGCTTTGAGAAAGTGGCGTCGTGTAAACAATTTAGCTCTCTCATGGAACTCTTCCCTATCTACAGCGGATTTCAGTGTGCTTGACCCACGTCGAATAATGCGTGCATGTAGGGTCCGCTCGACCATGTTATCAACTGGTCGTAGCATACATGGCGCGTGTAGGTCAATGTCAACGCATTCCGCTGTAAACTTCGGAGAAGGCCGACCCTACGAAGTTCGCATTCAGCGATAAAGCGGAAGTTCAACTTCGCAGAATCTTCCAGCCTGGTGTGAAAATAGACTTAACAGCAACTCATTTTCATAGCTTCGGGGTGGCCCGGCAAGGGCCATGGAACACTGTTGAAAGACTCCCTCTGCGCACGCTTTCACCCCAGATTGGGTACCAAATACGCTCCTTTTCTTCACCTCTTTACTCTCTCTAGCGCTCTGTCTTGAAGGACCACTGCATCGGCTGGTTGCCCGCTTGGTCAGGATATTGGTCAAGGCTGTGACCGACCTTGTCCTTAACACCCGTCTTGACCTTGGCTATGTAGGTAGTGCGAGCCTTGAGAGGGCCATCAGGGTTAAGGACCCACTTGCTGTAGTTGGTACCTTCTACCGGCTTGACCATCGCATCCACGGGAGTGCTAGAGCCTTCAGGGTAGAGCTTGAAGTTGTCCTTCACGTTATAGACTCGCTCAGAGAAGGTGGCCTTGAGGTTGATATCCCTAAAGACACCGGTGGCTCCTTCGGCAGGCACCACGCTTGCGACCTTTGGCACTGTTGTGTCCACTTCGAACTCATGCACGAAGACGTCGGTGCTGCGGTTGGTGTCGTTTGCCACCAGCTTTGAGGCGCCAGAGTCAAAGGCAACAAAGCGCCCATCGGAGCTTATGGAAGG
>DASSJP010000655.1:0-10704 GCA_035691165.1 Rubrobacter sp. | reverse complement strand
GTGGTCATCACGACGGTAGCGACTATGCGCCCGAGCCCTGTCGTCGGAGAGATATCGCCGTAGGCCACGGTAGTTACAGTCTCCGTAGCCCACCAGAGCCCGTCCCAGGTGCTCAAGTGCTGGTCCGGTTCGACGGCGACGAAGACCACCCCGCCGCCGACCACAACGGTGAAGACGATCAGTGCCGCGTAGCGCAACCCGTTCAAGGAGAAGAGGCCACGCATTCGGTTAGCGAGCATCAGGAGCCAGATCAACCTCACGACAGGCAGGACGCGTGCGATCTTCAGCGCCGCTGGCAGAAAGGGTGGGGTGAGCACTACTATCAACACGTCTATGGGATTGTCGAACAACCAGCGACGCCTGTCCGGGACTATGGCCAGCATGATGGCCAGATTGGCGGCGAATACCCCCCAGATACTCCAATCCAAGGCAACGGCCAGGGGTTCCCAGAAGCCACCTAGTCGGGACTCCTGCACAATTACGACGGGGATGGCGAGCAGAGCGGCAGCGAGCAGAGCCACCCTGAGCCATCTGCCTACCCACTCACTGGAGGTAGCCACCGTCCCCGCTGTGCGGCTGCCTTCACCCGATGTTCCACCTCTCGTTGGCATACTTTCAGGGCCTCCCTCTCCGGAATCTCGCTTCTGATGTCTTGCTTTTGCGCTTCACGTGCCAACCACTAAACGTGCCAACCACTAAGATACTGGAGATGATCGGCTTACGGAAAGGGTGAGGGCACTGTTCATTGGGGTCGATTTTGGCCGAGACACGCGGAAGCGTCTCGATAGAATCGCACATTCACGCAGGGAGGTTTGCGAGTGTGCACCTACGCGGTGGGAGTAGCCGCATGGACCGAGTCCCTCTTGCTTCTCCTCCCGACTGACGAGGATCGCGTAAAATCGCGAACGTGATCGAGGCAGGACGCGGATAGAAGGTTTCGTCTGGAAGATTCTTCGCTGCGGGTGATGAGTTTCAACGTGAGGGGGTCATTCCACGACCCCGGCACGAAGAACTCATGGCGTAACCGGGCCGCATCGAACATCGCGACCATAGAACGTTACGCGCCTGACCTCATTGGCCTCCAGGAGTCCCAGCGCGGCAACCTGAGCGCATACCGCAAGAACCTGCCACGCTATGCTTCGATCCGTGGCCCAGGATATGGCAACGTCATCCCCCACGACTTCAATGCGATCCTCTTCGACCCGAAACGGCTGGGGCTGCTCGACTCTGGAGGGTTCTGGCTCAGCGAGACGCCTGAAAGGAATTCCAGAAGCTGGGAGACGCAGGTCGCCCGCTCCGCCACATGGGCCCTATTCAGCATCCTGGGGACGGAGCTATCCATACTTCACCTGAACACGCACCTCGACCACGTGAGCGCCCGGGCGCGCCTTGAAGGCAGCAAGCTCATCGTCAGGAAGACGGCGGAGACCTCCGACCAAACGAATCCGGAACCGCCAATTATCGTTACCGGTGACTTTAACAGCCGGCCTGGCAGCCCGACCTACAAGGAATTTACTGAATCGGGCTTCGTGGATACCTATCTAGCCGCCGGTAACGAAGAAGGCGAGAACACCTTCCACGCGTTCAGGGGCGCGAGATACCGCGATGCGCATCCCGAGCGGGGACCACGACGTATAGATTGGATCCTGCTGAAAGACACCGAAGGGCGTCTCAAGACGAGGTCGCACAGGATCATCCACGACGAAAGCGCGGGCCTCTTTCCGAGCGACCACTACCCCGTACTCGCCGAACTGGTACCGGGGGAGCAAAGCCGGTAGGCAGCCAGAGTCCGGCGCAAACGAAAAGAGCCCCGCGAACGGGGCTCCTCTCGTGACGAAACTACTTATCTTTACGCGGCGCCGCGGAGGACCATACCAAGTTCCCCGCTGCCGAGCATACGCTCGGCCTCGCGCTGAAGCTGCCTGACTCGCTCCCTGGAGATCCCCAGTTCGTCGCTGAGCTGGGCCAGGGTCGCCGTGTCGCGGTTGCCGAGGCCGTAACGCCGTATCAGGACGTGGCGGTGCCGCTCGGGGAGCTTCTGGACGGCCTCCTTCAGCGAGCCGACCTCCATCTCACCGATGACCGCGCCAGCAACCTCCGAGGCACGCTCGTCCTCGATCAGCTCGCCTAGCTCGGAGCCGTCGCCGTCGGCGGAGAGGGTCTGGTTGAGGCTCGTGGCGTCGGGCATGGCGCTCTTGACGTCGAGTACCTCGTCGACCGTCCACTCGAGGCGTCCGGCGACTTCCTCGTCGGTAGGCTCACGGGTAAGCTCGGTGGAGAGCTCGTTGTACGCGCGGGCCATCTTCCGGATCTTATCCCCCATGTGCACGGGGACGCGGATGGTACGGCCCTTGTCAGCGACGGCGCGCTGCACGGCCTGACGGATCCACCACGTCGCGTACGTTGAGAACCTCCAGCCGCGGTCAGGGTCGAACTTCTCAACGGCCCGCATGAGACCGACGTTGCCCTCCTGGATCAGATCCTCGAAAGGCAGACCCATCCCACGATACCTCTTGGCAACGCTGACAACGAGCCTGAGGTTTTTCTCGACAAGCTTCTTCCTCGCCCTGTCGTCGCCAGCCTTGGCCCGCTTGCTGAGGTCGATTTCCTCCCGATGAGTCAGGAGATTCCCCTTGTCGATGCGCGCGAAGTACCCGGGAATGAGGTCAGGCGTCTCCGCAGGCCGCTCGGTCCGCCTCGTGTTTATTGTCTCCATCGTTTCCATCAAGCTCCTCCTAGCTCTGTATAAACTCTCTACAACCCGCACTACGTCCCCACTTCCGGACGCCATTAACCCACAGAAGTACCGCTCGGGCGTCGCCCTCCGGTGACTCGAAGTTGTATGGATGCGGGAATGCAGGCTTTTTATAGAATTACGCCGAACTAGTAGTTTACACATTTAGAAGCGCTTGTCAAGGCCGGCCACGACCGGCAAGACCCGCATAGTACCGCAAATAGAGGGGGTTCGTGCGTTTAGCCGTGCGGAACGGCAGGAAATTTACATAGATGAGGAATTAAGAGGTGACGAAAGGGAGGTATGACATGAGTGTTGCGACCGTTACCGAGATAAGCGCCACCTCTGGTGATGGGTTCGAGGCTGCCGTCAACGAGGGCATAGCGCGGGCGAACAAGACCTTGCGCAACGCAGAGAGCGCATGGGTCAAGGACATGAACGTCCTGATCGAGGACGGCAACATCACCGGCTACAAGGTGAACCTGGAGGTCACCTTCGCACTGGAAAACTAACCGGGTTATAGAGATCCGTACAGGATCGGAGGGCCGTGGGATACTCCCCGGCCTTTTCCTTGCGGTCCGGAGTATAGTAATGCGATGGACGAAGCCGCGCTGAGTCAGGTTCGGAGAGGAGCATGGTGCGTTCTGGGTGCTTGAGCCTGGTGGTAAGGGTTGGCATTGTGTCGGTGGCCGCGGTCATCGCCGCGTTAAGCACCGCCCTCATCCTTTCATTCGCCGTCTCGGCGCTCGGCCAGCCGGACGGAGCTGAGAAGATCTTCAAGGTACTCGTGGCCTCGGCAGCGGGGTTCGCCTTCTTCCTGGTCGGCCGAGGAATCTGGCGAGACCTGACGATGCGACGCCAGCCTGCGCGGACAGAGCAGGAAAAAGAATCCGCCGAGGACGACCGGCTTTAGAGCAATTAGCGGAAGCCTTGGCTTCCGCTGATCTCGCTTGTCAGCACTCCACGCCCTTCGGGCTTCGCTCTCAGCAAGTCAGCTCGAGTCTCGGTGGTGGACTAGTTTGAGGAGCGCTTAAGCGGACGTGATCGGGATCAGGAGCAGATCTCCAGCGGCTCGTCCCCAATGTTGGGGATCTGAACTTCGATGGTGTTGCCGTAGAGCCTCCGCCAGCGGCCGGGAGCGCCGGGATCCAGTTCTCCGATACTCATCGCGCCGGCGGTGTGGGAGACGCGAAGCCCGTCGGGACCGTAGAGGTGCCCCGGGGTATCGAAGGTGGCCTCAGGGTAGGCGCCGATCTGGTTGGCGCTCGCGAGGTAGACGCCGCTGTCGAGGGCGCGCGCGGCGCACGAGAGGTCGTACTGGGAACCCCACGGCTCGCGCCAGGCGGCGGGAGCCAGGATCAAATCCGCCCCTGCCAGCGCTGCCTCCCTTGCCACCTCGGGGAATCCAAGGTCCCAACACACGGCGAGCGAGACCCTCAATCCTCCGGCCTCGACGACCGACATTTCCGTCCCCGGAGTGAATACGCAGTGCTCGGGCGTCGTCCTCACCAGGTTGCGCTTGCGGTAGGTGGCGAGGATACCCTCAGGCCCTGCGAGGTTCGCGCTGTCGAAGACGCCCGACACGGAGCCCGCAATAGCCTCGGGGAACCCGTAGGCGATGTAGATCCCGAGTTCTCTGGCCAGGCCGACGAAGAACCGGGCGCTCACGCCGCGTTCCGCGTCCTCGGCGTGGAGGTGGACGGACTCCAGGACGGAGTACCCGCACGTAAATAGCTCGGGCAAAACCACCCATCGCAACGAGGGCTCCCTTCGCCACGCCGCCACTATCGCCCGCTCAGCAATGAGGAGGTTGCCCTCCGTGTCGCCCGGCTCCGGGCTCAGGTTGAGCGCCGCGATGGCAGAGTTGGCGGCTAACGCGCCGTCGTGCTCCTCGCCGCCGGGGAAAACACCCTGAATCACCTCTGCCATCCCCGCCTCCTCTCGGCCTGTACGTCACCCCGCGCAGGCTTCCGGGATCGGGAGATGCGCAACGATATTTTAACCTTCCGTGTGTGCTCGCGGTATAGGCCTGATGGCGCATAATGTGCAAGCGAACTCAACGTGCCGTTATCCTCCTGTATCATCGACAACCATGTGATCCGCGGTTAACATGGACCCCGACCCACATCCCGGAGGAGCTTAGAAATGTGCGGAATCATCGGCGGATACGGAGGCATGGACCCGGAGACCGCCACGCGCATGCTGGCGCGCATCGCCCACAGGGGCCCGGACGATGACGGGCGTATCGAGGTCGCGGGAAACGTGCTCGGCCACAGGCG
Source organism: Rubrobacter sp. (assembly GCA_035691165.1). Classification (GTDB taxonomy): domain Bacteria; phylum Actinomycetota; class Rubrobacteria; order Rubrobacterales; family Rubrobacteraceae; genus Rubrobacter_D. The sequence goes on along the minus strand of DASSJP010000655.1, from coordinate 5,691 downwards.
CCTCTCCATCGTTGACGTAGAGGGTGGCAAGCAGCCGCTCGTGACGCCTGACCGGAAGCTCTACCTCGTCGGCAACGGCGAGGTCTACAACCACGAGGAGATCAAGGATTCCCTCCAGAACGGCGAACTGAGCACCCGCTCGGACAACGAGGTGGCCCTGCGCCTCGTGGCGGAACGCGGACCCGACGCCCTCTCGGAGCTGCTCGGTATGTACGCGTTCCTGATCGCCGGCGAGGACGGCACATTCATCGCGGCACGTGACCCGGTAGGCATAAAACCCCTGTACTGGGCGCGCCGTGACGGCCTCGTCCGCTTCGCCTCGGAGATGAGCGCCTTCGACGAAGACTGGCAGTCTGACGTTGAGTCTTTCCCACCGGGCCACTACTGGACCCCCGAAGGCGGCCTCGTTCGCTTCGCACCCCCCGTTCCTCCCAGAGACGAGTTGGAACCCTTCGAGGGACCGGGCGAGCCCGGGGCCGAGATCCCCGACGACATACTTCAGAAGGTCCGTAACCGCCTCATCAGGACCGTCGAGCGGCAGATGATGGGCGACGTGCCTGTCGGCGTCTTCCTCTCGGGTGGGCTCGACTCCAGCCTCGTCGCGGCCATCGCAGCCCGCTGGTACGAGAAGCGCAGCGAGAAGCTCAAAACCTTCGCCGTCGGTCTCGAAGATTCTCCTGACCTGATCGCCGCCCGCGCCGTCGCCGAGTATCTGGGGACCGAACACCACGAGAGCGTCTACACCGCGGAGGACGCGATTCGTGCGCTCCCCAAGGTCGTCCGCACCATCGAGAGCTTCGATCCATCGCTGGTGCGTAGCGCCGTCCCCAACTACATCCTCGCTGAGTTCACAGCCAGGCACGTCAAGGTCGTCCTGACCGGAGAGGGTGCCGATGAGATCTTCGCCGGCTACGAATACCTGGAGGACTTCCGCACTGAAGAGGATCTTCACGCCGAGCTCGTCCGGACTATAGAGGGATTGCACGACCTGAACCTGCAGAGGGCCGACCGCGTCACGATGGCGCACGGCCTCGAAGCGCGCGTGCCTTTCCTCGAGCTAGATATGATCTCACTCGGTCTCTCCCTCCCCGCCGGGTGGAAGCTTGCAGGCCAGGGGCATGACGAGAAACGACTATTGCGACAGGCCTTCGACGGCTGGCTCCCGGATGACTTCCTGTGGCGCAAGAAGGTCCAGTTCGGGGACGGCTCCGGCGCGGCCTCCGTACTCAAGGAGCGCATGGAGCAGAGCGTCACCGAGGAGGAGTTCGAGCTCGAGCGGCACGAGGTCGAGCCACCCTTGCGCACGCGCGAGGAGGTCGCCTACTACCGCATCTTCGCCGAAGACCTCGGCGAGGTCCGCCCGAAGCGCACCATCGGACGCTTCGCAACCGCCTGAGATCCAGTGGTGGGTCCGGACGGAGGTTACGCGACGGAGCAGTTATTTCCGCCCCTTCCCCTCGAAGAATGGGAAGATAGCAAAGAGACCCTTCACAGGTACGTCCAGGTCGTTGGAAAGATCCGGCTCACGTACGCGCCCTTCATGAACCACTGGTGGCACGTCACGCTGTACGTTAGCCCGCGCGGGCTGAGAACCTCTCCGATCCCCTACGGTCACACTACATTCGAGATCTCCTTCGACCTGCTTGACAACCGGCTCGTGGTCTCTACGAGCGAGGGAGGAGGTTTCGCGTTCGCCCTGGACGATCTGCCAGTCGCCGAGTTCTACCGCAGACTCGTCGACGGTCTCGGTACTTTAGGTGTACACGTCTCCATAGACACCACCCCGTTCGACCTGGGCGACGAACAGAGGCTGGACGAGAACGTCTTCCACTGCGTCTGCAAGCATGACCACGTCAGGCGCTACGGACGGGTACTTGCGCAGGTCGACCAGGTCTTCAAGGAGTTCGCGGGCCGATTCAACGGCAAGCAGAGTCCCGCCCAGCTCTTCTGGCACGGCTTCGACCTCGCCGTCACCCGCTTCTCAGGACGACGCGCTCCAGAGAGGGTTGACGCCGATGCCGTGACCCGCGAAGCGTACTCCCACGAGGTCATCTCCTTCGGCTTCTGGCCTGGCGACAGGAACCAGCGGGAGCCCGCATTCTACTCTTACACGGCCCCCGAGCCGAAGGGATTGACCGACCAGCCCCTCCGCCCAGGTAGCGCATCCTGGGCTCCTGAGGGCGGGATGGCGCTGCTTATGTACGAGGACGTCCGCAATAGTGATTCTCCCAGAGATATCCTGCTCGACTTCATGGAGAGCGCATATCAGGCCGGGGCCAGGACCGCAGGCTGGGACATAGAGGACTTCAAGACACAAGCCGCCCGTTAAGAACGCAGGTTACGGTCCCTCGCGGCCGAGACCGGCCTCGCGGGCCCGGATCATGGCCTGCGCGCGGTCGGCGACCTGGAGCTTGGTGAAGATATTGGAGACATAGTTGCCTACCGTCTTCGTGCTCAGCGACAGTTCCCTTGCGATGGAGGGATTCGGATGTCCGCGCGCGATCAGGTTGAGGATCTCACGCTCTCTGTCCGTGAGCGTCGGGAAAACCCTGGGCGCAGCAAGCGGCGCCCCCGCGAAGTACGCGAGCACACGCTCGGCGACCGCCGGACTGAATATCGCCTCGCCCCGCCCGACGGCCCGGATCGCACGCACCAGCTCGTCCTCGTCGGCATCTTTGAGAACGTAGCCGCGCGCGCCCGCCCTGAGGGCCATGAACACAGAGTCGTCGTCCTCGAAGAGCGTGACTACGAGCACGCGGATGCTCGGGCTCTCGTGAACTATCTCGCGCGTCGCCTCTATGCCGTTGCCGCCGGGCATCTGGAGGTCCATGAGGACCACGTCGGGTTGCAGTCCCTCGGCGCTCGCGACGGCCTCTTTGCCGGAGGTCGCCTCGCCGACGACCTCGAACTCGGGCACGGAGGAGAGAAGTGAGATCACACCCTTCCGAAACAGCGGATGGTCTTCTGCGACAAGGATTCGTAACGTGTCCACCGTCTATTCCTCCGGAAGGGGTAACCGTACCAGCACCCGCGTCCCGCCCTCGGGGGCCCTCCCGACCGTGCAGGTCCCACCTAGCTCCGCCGCGCGCTCTCGCATCGAGAACAGGCCAACTCCTGCGGCGTGCTCTTCCGGAAGACCGACACCGTCGTCGGTGATCTCCAACATCATCTCGTCCGCGACGGTTAACCGCACGACGCAGCTTTGCGCGCGGGCGTGCCTGACGACGTTGGTCAGGGCCTCCTGTGAGATCCTGTACGCTGCGACCTCGACGGCAGCCGGCAGATGCGGTAGATCCTCTGGCGCCTCGATCGACACGCGCAGTTGCTCGTCTTCCGCACCGTAGCGGTCAGCCAGTTGCCTCAAAGCGGAGACCAGCCCCAGGTCGTCGAGGGCGGGCGGACGCAGGTCGTAGACGAGGCGCCTGATATCGGCGATGGCGGACTGAAGCTCCGTCCGCAGCTCGACGGCCGCCTCGTCTGCGGCTGCCGGGTCCTCAGGGATCAGACGCCGCAGAACGCCCGTCTGTACGTTCAGACCGGCGAGTTGCGCGCCGAGTCCGTCGTGGAGATCCCGCCTCAGACGGCGCCGCTCCTCTTCCCTGGCAGCGACGAGACGCTGTCGCGAGCGCTGGAGGTCTGCGGTGAGACGCACGGCGTGGGCCGCGACCCCGGCCTGTCTGGCAAGGTCCTCCAGCAGGCGTCTGTCGGCCGGACCGAACGCCTCACCTGGACCTCGCGGGCCGAGCAGGAGTTCGCCGACCTTCTCGTTGCGGTACACGAGCGGCAGGCGCAAAGGTTCGCCGGCTGGTTCTCCGGCAGAAGCGGCGGGAGTACGATCTCCCTTCAGTGAGATCGCGACGTAAGGCACCCTGAGCGCCTCCTGTAAGGTCTCGACGATCGTCGGCAGCACGGCGTCCGGGGCGAGAGTGGATTCCAGGCGTTGTCCGAGGCGTGAGATCACACCGTAGGGATCGTCGCGTTCGCCGTAGATCAGACGGTTCACCCCGCGCTGCAGACGGTCGCGCAACGGCGCGAAGAGCACGGCTACAAGGCCCGTGGCGAGCAACGAGACGAGGAAGCCGGTCTCTACCTGCAGCAACGCTGAAAGCCCGCCGACGACGAGGACGTAGAGCCCGACTACGCTCGCGGTCAGAGCGCCGTAGACCAGCGTGCGGTTGATGATGACGTCTATATCCCACAGACGGTAGCGCAGGATCGCGACGCCGATGGAAAGTGGAATGAGCAACGTGGCAAAGGTAACCACGGCTTCGCTGAACATCTCGAGTACGAGCGCAGAGGGGCCTTGCACGCCTGGGAATACAGCGGCTGGCAGGACGAGCAGAATGAATCCCATGATTGATGTCGTTACGCCGAAGACCACCCACTTCGTCTGCTGGCGCTGGGCCTGAGCCGACACCCTCAGGTAGCGGTAGATCTGGGCACCCACACCGGCCGGGAACGCGGTCGCCAGCAGGATCGCACCCCAGAGACCGGGGCCTGCGGCGAGCGCTTCTCCTCCGGGAGCCAGCATCGCCACAAACAGGAGAGAGATCCAGACCAGGACAGGAGCGCGTCCCCAGCGAGGAAAGAACCGTCCATCTGGGAAGACGAAAAGAAACAGAAGCTGGCAGGCGATGATGAGGAACTGCGCGAACCTGGCGGGGAACTCCAGGACCGGACTGAGCTGCTCGAGCGCAGCCGCATTCGGCCCATAGGCCGCCCCGAGCAGCACGAGGAAGAGCGAGACGAAGAGCGCCATGCCGTCGTTCGGCTTGCGTCGGGCGATGACGGCAGCCACCGCGAAGCAGCCGATGCCGAAGATAGTCCCGAGCACTACATAGTAAACCGCGTAAAAACCAGTGGAGAGACCGAGCTGTGCCAGGCTCTCGCGTACAGCATCGGGGGGGGCGCTGAGCATGAGGTAGCGCGCATAGAGGGCGACGACGCAGAGCACCGATGCTGGTGCGACGAGTGCGACCCACAAAGTTCGGGCGATGATCAGTCGTCGGCCACGCAGGACATGAGACGCGGGATCGTGCCCCACTGTACCCTCCGCTACGGCTCGGTATCTATGCAAGGCTGCTTCACTCCCTGACCCCTTTGCCATGATTTTACTCCCAACGTAAGCCGGCGCACGTTCGTCAGACTAGGACGATGGGGAGAGTGCGCCGGTCAGGACGGGGGCCGGCTCCTCCTCGCGCCGCATCAGGACGATGCTCGCGGCCACGATCCAGAGCAGGAAGAGAAACGCCGGGAGTTGTGCGGGACCGGAGATCGGTGCCGCCACCGCGGCGAGCGACGCCACGGCGATCACGGCGGCGCCCCAACCGAGCCAGCGCGAGAGTGCGCCACTCCGCAGCACCACCACGGCCACGGCTCCCATGAAGAGGGCGCCGACGGCCCAGGTGAGGACGTACGCGGCGAAACCAACCTGTCCGAGCGCCAGCGAGATCTGGGCGTCCAGGCCGTGTCCTGCCCAGTATGCCGCCGCGGCTGCCAACGCAAACGCAAAGAACGTCATCGTAGCGAAAGTCAGGGCGGAACCGAAGGCTGCCAGCGAGAGCCATCCGGGATCCCCCTCCGCGCGCCGCAACGTGGCCCACAACCGGGCCGCGAAGACAATGAAGAAGAGAACCGAGAGGACTTCCAGGTAGATCCCGATCCAGGCTCCCGTAGAGGCAGGATTCGCGA
>DASSJP010000654.1:0-2778 GCA_035691165.1 Rubrobacter sp. | reverse complement strand
TCTCACCGGCTCGCGACTCGACCGATGAGTAGTGAAACTCGTGGCCTCGCACGCCAGCGCCTGACTCTGCCAGGGGCGAGTCCACGAGCGCACGAGCCTCCCTGTAACCGAGCGTGAGCCGGTCAGTCATGCTGGCCGTGACGTCGAGCACGCCGCACATGGGATGCCCGTCCAGCTCGCGCACCAGATACAGCAGCCCGCCGCACTCGGCGACGATCGGACGATGGCTCGCGGCGAAGGCGCGGATACTCTCGCGCATACGTCTGTTCGTGGAGAGGGCTTCGGCGTAGGTCTCGGGGAATCCGCCACCAATATAGAGAGCGTCGGTTCCGGAAGGCAGATCTTCATCTTCGGTCGGGTCGAACGTAATGACCTCAGCCCCCGCACCCTCCAATAATTCAAGATTCTCCCTGTACACGAAGGTAAAGGATGGTCCGGTCGCGACCGCTATCCGGACGCCTTCGTGCCGATCTCCCTCCCGAGACTCGGGGCACCAGGGGTCTGACCTCAACGATCCAGCCGTACTGGCGAGCCTCATTATGTGATCGAGGTTCAGACAACGTGAGATTACGGTTCCAAGAGCATCGAGCGAACGTCGAGCCTCTTCGCGGCGCTCGGGGACGGGGACAAGGCCGAGGTGCCTGTCCGGCGTATATATCGTGGTGTCGCGGCTCAGTGCACCAAGAACGGGGACATCCAGGGGTTTCAGGGCGTCGCGGAGCATTTTCTCGTGCGATGATGAGCCGACGCGGTTGAGAACAACGCCTGCGACTCTCAACTTCAGGTCGAAGGTCGAGTATCCGTGGACCATCGCGGCCACTGAGCGGGACATCGCCCTTGCATCGACGACGAGCACGACCGGCGCGTTCAGCAGTTTGGCGACGTGGGCCGTCGAGGCGAGGTCACCTGCGCCGCTCTTGCCGTCGAAGAGTCCCATGACGCCTTCGATCACGGCGATGTCGGCCCCACTTGCGCCGTTGGCGAAGAGCGGGCCGATGAGGCCGGGACCAGAGAGGAAGGCGTCGAGGTTGCGTCCGGGACGGCCTGCGGCGAGCGAGTGGTAGGAGGGGTCTATGAAGTCGGGGCCGACCTTGAAGGGGGCGACGTTGTAGCCCTTCGAGGAGAGAGCGGCCATCAGCCCCGAGGCGACGGTCGTCTTGCCGACGCCTGAGTGGGTACCCGCGACCACTATACGTGGGGTGTCTACCACTCGATACCTTTCTGGCCCCTGTAGCCTTCGTCGAAGGGGTGTTTCACTTTGTTTACCTCGCTGACCAGGTCGGAGACCTCCACCAGCTCGGGCGGGGCGTCGCGGCCTGTGATGATGACATGCTGGAATCCTGGACGGTTCTTGAGGACCTCGACAACCTCGTTCGTATCCACCCAACCGAACTTCATCGGGTAGGTGAACTCGTCGAGAAGCAGCATGTCGTAGGTCTCGTCTGCCAGGCGGCGCTTGACCTCCTCCCAGCCCTCGCGGGCCTTGTCCGCGCTCTCGACCAGGTCTTTCGAGGTCCATGTCCAGCCGTCGCCCATCTTGAACCAGTCGATGTTGCCGAGTTTAAGAGCGGCCTGGTGCTCGCCGACCTTCCACTTGCCGCTCTTCACGAACTGGTATACGCCTATCCTGTAGCCTCGCGCCCAGCCCCGCAGCATTATTCCGAAGGAGGCTGTGGACTTGCCCTTGCCGTGGCCGGTATTGACGATCAGGAGCGGTCTCTCCCTGTTCGACCTCTTTCTCAGGCGCCTTTCCCTGGGTTCCCTGGCTTCGCTCACGCCACCCTTCTCCTCTCGATGAGATCCACGAGCGAATCGGCCCGCAATTCCTCCAGGCGCAGGCACCGCGCCTGCATAGCCACTGAGATCTCGCCCGCCATTCCAAGCCTGACGTAACCTTCCTCCGTGTCCACCACGAAGGACGTCGCCCCGAGTGAGCACATTCGCGCCGCGGCCGTCCGAGGGTCGGGGCCTGCAGTCGCGCGTCCGTCGGTCAGCAGGACCAGCAGTGGACGGCGCTCCCTGTCGCGTAGCCTCTCCCGCTTCAGCACTTCGGCGGCCTTTTCCAGACCTGCCGCGAGGGGCGTACGTCCACCTGTCGGAAGCTCTTTCAGGCGTGAAGCGGCCAGTTCCACGCTCGACGTCGGGGGCAGGAGGATCTGGGCTCCGTCTTTGCGGAATGAGATCAGGGCTATCTTGTCGCGGCGCTGGTAGGCGTCGTTCAACAATGACAGAACGGCACCCTTGACGGCTGACATGCGTTTGCGGGCTGCCATCGAGCCGCTCGCATCGACGAGGAAGAGGATCAGGTTCCCCTCCCTCCCCTCCCTGACGTTCTGGCGCAGGTCGTAGGGACGAACTTCGATCCCAGGCCCATCCCTTCCCCGCGCCACCTGGTGCGGCGCAGCCGCCCTGACCGTAGCCGCCAGCGCCACGTCATTGGACCTCCCACTCTCCCGATCTCCGACGGGATGCCCGCTTTCACCCGAAACCCGGCTTCGTCGCCCGAGAGGCCCGCCCCTACCCTTCTCGGGAGCCTCCAGCCGCACGGGTTTGAACGGCTCCGTCGCGGTGTGGCTACGCTCGCCTGCTCCCGTCCGCGCCTCGGGATCACGAGCGCTCAGGGAGGGTTCGCCGTCGTCCCCGCCTTCGCCACGTGGAGGCGCGCCGCCCTCCGGTCCGTCCGGTGGATCGGGGTCATCAGAGAGGGCGTTCTCGAGCTCCTCGGGGTCTATGCCGGGTTGCTCGAAAGGTCCCCGCCTGCGGCGGTGCGAGAGGGCG
>DASSJP010000653.1:0-5374 GCA_035691165.1 Rubrobacter sp. | reverse complement strand
CCCCACTCGCCCTTGCCGAAGAGTGGGACAACTGCGGCCTGCAGGTCGGCGATCCGGCGGCGGAGGCGAGCCGGGTCCTCGTCGCGCTGACACCGCTTCCCGAGGTCTTCAATGAGGCCGAAGAGACGGGAGCGGATTTCCTGCTCTTCCACCACCCCCTGATCTTCACACCACTCAATTCTATAGACATATCCTCTTACCCGGGAGACCTCCTGGCCAGGGCCACCAGGAACGGTCTTTCGATCTACGCCGCACACACCAGCTACGACGCAGCCCCCGAAGGCGTGTCCGTCGCCCTGGCCGGGACGCTCGGCCTTCGAGGGCCTCTGCAAGTAGTCTCGCCCCGTGGAGCCCTGCGAAAGCTCGTGGTCTTCGTCCCTGAGGAGTATGTGGACGCCGTGGCGCAGGGGCTCGCGTGGGCCGGTGCTGGTGTGATCGGGGACTACACAGAATGCACGTTCCGTACACGGGGCACGGGCACCTTCCGCGGCGGCGAGAACACGGACCCTTACCTCGGGGAGAAGGGCCGGCTGGAGGAGGTAAACGAGGTGCGCCTCGAGACCGTCGTCCCTGCCCACGCCCTACGGCACGCAGTAGACGCCGCTACCACGGCCCATCCCTACGAGGAGGTGGCGCTCGACGTCTATCCGGTCGAGGGCTCCCCGGAGGGCTGCGGCTACGGAAGGATAGGCACCCTGCCGGAGACAATTACGGCGGAGGAGTTGTGCCAGCACGTCTCAGATTCATTGGGCTTCCACGCACGTCTCGTCGCGGAAACGGGACGACCGATCGAACGCGTTGCCGTCCTCGGGGGATCCGGGGGTTCCTTCATCCCTGAGGTCGCCGCCTCGGACGCCTACGTGACCGGCGACGTCGATTACCATGACGCTTTACTTGCAGAATCTCTGGGCCTGACCGTGATAGATGCAGGACACGCCGCCACGGAGCTGCCTTCGCTGCAGCCGCTCGCCGCGCGCCTCGCGGAACTGGTGGACGTGCCTGTGGGGGTCAGCCGGGTGCGGCGCTAGGACGGTCGGAACTCTTCCTGATCGAGTAGCGCGCTTCTTCGCGACCTTCGTACAACACGTGCTCCTCGAAGGTCATCCCGATCTTCTCCAGCACGCGCCTGGATGCGGCGTTCTCTCTATCCGCGATGCCGACAATACGGTCGAGCCCGGCCTCGTCGAAGCCGTAGCGAACCATGGCGAGGGCGACCTCAGTCGCGAATCCTTCACCCCAGCGCGAAGGCGTGATGCCGTAGAGGACCTCAACTTCAGGGGCGTTGTCGAGGAGACGCAGGCCGCAGAACCCGACGAAGTCCTCCCCCATCTCCGCGGCCCACAGGCCGAACCCGTGCCGGTCGAACTCTCCGATCCCCTCCCTGACGGCGGCCTCGGCCCTCTCCCTGCTTATGGTCTCGCCGTCCCAGAAGAATTCCCGCACCGCGGGGTCGGTCCAGAGGCGGTGCAGGTCGTCCAGGTCGTTAATCGAGACGGGACGAAGAGAAAATCTGGCCGTCTCGATCAAGAACCGGTTCTCCACACGGGACCCGGTCAACCATTCTCCATGAGCTTCTCCAGTTCATCTTTCTTGGGCAGTGCGCTCATTGCGCCGTAGTCTCTGCAGGCAAGGGCGCCGGCCGCGCAGCCCCTCAGGGTAGCCTCGCGCACGCGCTCTTCGTCGAACGGTTCGCCCGAGAGGTGCACGAGCGCCGCGGCGAGGAAAGCGTCTCCGGCGCCGGTGGCGTCAACGACTTCGCCAACGTCGAACGTGGGCACGTTGCCGTTAAACTCCCTGGTGGCGTAAAACGCGCCTTCCGGTCCCATGCTCACGAGCACCAGGGAGATCCCGCGATCCAGCAGCATCCCGGCAGCCTCCCCGACGTCCTCAGTACCCAGAAGCGGCGAGAGCTCGTCGTCGCCCAACTTGACGATCGTGGAGAGATCCAGGAGCGAGTCGACCGCTTCCCTGGCGTCCTCGGCGCTCTCCCACAGATGCTCGCGGAAGTTCACGTCGAAGGCCACGGGAACGTCGAGTTCATTAGCAAGATTCGCGATGCGGTGCGTCGCCGAGCGGGCTGGCTCGCGGATCAGGGGTATGCTGCCGAAGTTCACGAAAGATGCTCCGGAGACCAGGTCTTCTGTGACGTCCTCAGGCGAGAGGAGCTCGTCGGCGGCGGGGCTGGAGCGGTAAAACGTGAAAGCGCGGTCCCCGTCGTCGGCTATCTCCACGAAGGCCAGCGAGGTACGCGTCGGCGGGCTCTGGCGGCTGACACCCGTGGTTTCCACCCCCTCGGACTCGAGCGCCCGCAGGATGAAATCCCCGAAGAGGTCATCCCCGACGCTGCCGACGAAGGAGGATCTCGAGCCGAGGCGGGCCGCTGCGACAGCGACGTTCGCCGGTGCTCCGCCCGGTCTGGCGACGAACCCCATCTCGACATCGGAGATCTCCTCCCCCCTGTAAATGTCCGAAACGACCTCGCCCAACGCAACTATCTTCCCCAAAGTTTCCTCCCGACCCTGTGTCTGGATCTCTAGATGTCTACCTCGCCGAGAGCCCTTATCTCCTCGTCTGCGAACCCGGCCTCCCGCAGCGGCGAAACTACGTCGCGTTCGAGGTCGGGGACGTAACATGCTATGAGGCTCGCCTCACCACCTTCGGGCGCCACCCTCACCTCCCCTATCGCCGCCGGCAACACACACGACTCGCCAGGCCCTAGCGTCTCGGTCCCGTTTTCGTATTCGATGATTGTTGCTTCACCCACGTTAGAGAGCGTGAGGCAACGCTCCGGGTGGGAATGTACTATCAGAAGCTCGGTGAGGGTCCAGCGTTCGAGGGCGAAGTGCGATCCTGCGCAGCCGACGACACGGCGGTTCCCACCCTCCTGAAGGACGAGGCCGGGGTTCGGGCGTGGTCTGTAGTCAGGGCGGAGTTCGTCGAGGGCGGCCTCAATGTTCGACCTCCAGGTCTCGTCGTCCAGACGTTCGCCATAGAGGCTCATGGGCGTCACGAACTGGCCGAGGTCCGAGGTCTGCTGGACCTCGAAGACCAGCGTATCGGGGCCGAAGGCGTGGATCACACCCCCAGGCACGTACACCGTGTCGCCCGCCCGTATCGGATACCGCGGCATGACGGAGTCGTGATCCTGCGCCAGAAAAGCCTCGCGCATCTCGTCCCTGCCGACACCTTCTCTGACGCCGGCCAGGATCGAGGCCCCTTCCGCCGCCCAGATGATGTGCCACGCCTCGGTCTTTCCGTTGGCCTCGCCGTGCTTTGTGCGCGCCGTCTCATCGTCAGCGTGCAGATGAACGGGAAGCATGTGCGAGGCGTCTATGAACTTCTCGAGCAGCGGGAAATAGGGTCCACCCCAGCCCTTCCCCACCAGTTCGTTTGGAAATTCCGTTACGAGGTCGTGGAGCGTCCTTCCTGAATAAGGTCCGTTCCTTACCGTGCCCGTCGTCTCCCTGTAATCGCTGACCTCCCAGGTCTCAGCCACCGTACCTTCCGGCACGTCCTCCTTGCCGAGCATCTCGGGGATCAAACGCTCCCCGAAAGCGTAGGCCCTGACGTGCGCGCTGAGTTTGATCGGGTACGCGTTCATCGTCTCTCCCCGGTTCGTCCTTCTCCCAACACGGACATTCTACAGTGGTTACGAGATGTGAACCCGTAAACGGCTCGTGCGCGAAGCCCGCGATTGTGAGTAGATATTGCAGACGAGCTTCGACTCAGGAGGCTACTCTTGACTCTTTACGAGACGGGCGGTGCACAAACAGAGCGGCCCCTGCGAGTCCTGCTGACGGGTGCCACGGGCTACATCGCAGGCCAGCTCCTCCCCGCGTTCAGGGAACGCTACGACCTCAGGCTCGTCGATGTCAGGGACGTAAACGCCTCGGGTAACAGCGTCGAAGGGGTCGAGGTCTCCGACCTGCTCTCGGACGACGACTCGACTCTTGACCCCCTCTTCTCTGACGTGGACGTGGTGGTTCACTGCGGGCACTTGAAGCCTGATGGCGACGACCCTCGCTCGCTCTACGAAGGCGAGCGGCGCAACATGGACATGATGCAGCGCGTCTACCAGCTTGCGCTGGAGCAAGGCGTAAGGCGGGTGGTCGCGGCAAGCACCAACCAGGCAGCGAAGTGGTATGAGCGGCCATATTATTCAGGGCTACGAGATCGCGTCGGCCCCGAAGACTATCCGCGGCCTGACAGCTTCTACGGCTGGGCCAAGGCCGCCTACGAGCCGCTTGGATTTCTGTATGCCTGCGGCAGCCTCGGAAGGAAGCTGGAGGTGGTCCAGGTCAGGATAGTCGTGCCGCGTGAGATCGACGCGGCACTCTTCGAGGACGAACCGCCAGAACGCTACGTCCGCGAGCTCGCAGGCTACATCAGCGAGCGGGACATGCAACAGCTCTTCTGCAAATCCGCCGAGACGCCGGATATAGACGACGAGCACGGCGTACCCTTCCACATCTTCTACGGCGTCTCGGACAACGCCAGAAAGTTCTGGAGTATCACCAACGCAAGGAAGGTCATAGGCTACAAACCACAGGACGACTCCGAAATCCGATTCGCCGAAGACATAGCCCGCCTGCTGCACAGAAAGGAGCCCGACGCATGATCACAGACCTCGGACACCCCGCATTCGCAGCGCACGACCTAGACAAAACTATCGGCTTCTACGGGATGCTAGGTATCGAAGAGGCTTTCAGGCTGCACGACGACGACGGCTCGCTCATGCTCGTGTACCTGCACGTCTCGGGCGACAGGTTTATCGAGGTCTTCCCAGGCGGCCCGCCTCCTGACCCTCACAGGACTCAGAGCTTCATGCACATCTGCCTTCTGACCGAAGACGTGCAAGCGACCGTCGAGCATCTGCGCGAGAACGGCGCGCCAATAGACAGGGAGCCTGCAGTCGGCCTCGACGGCAACTGGCAGGCCTGGACCCGCGACCCCGACGGAAATGAGGTCGAACTCATGCAACTCTCCGAGGAATCGCCGCAATGGCGAACAGCCCGTTCCGCCAAACGGAGCGGGGCTTAGGGAGCAGCGAGAACGCTATGTTTGATCACGCGAGGATCCAAGACTTCGCTCCAGGTGAGGGGATCAAGGCCGGAGCCTTCGAGGAACGCTTCGAGGAAGAAGGCTGGATCCCTATCCCCGTCCCCGGAGACGTCCACCGGGCTTTGATCGACGCAGGCCGCATCGATGATCCTTTCTACGACCGCAACGAAGATAAATGCGCCTGGATCGAAGACCGCGAGTGGTGGTACAGGATGAGTTTTGAAGGTCCGACAGACCCGCCCGGGCCCGACGAGCGGCTACGCCTCGTCTTCCACGGCCTCGACACCTTCGCCACCGTCTGGCTGAACGGCGA
>DASSJP010000652.1:0-3023 GCA_035691165.1 Rubrobacter sp. | reverse complement strand
TCTTTTAACCGTTTTTCCGTTACAATCGTTGGCTGGCATGTTCGGTTCAAGTTGGATTAGATCCTGAAACGAAGATATTGGCGTAGAGCAACAAGGGAGTGCGAGTAATGAAGGTACTGGTTCTAGGCGGCGACGGCTTCTGCGGCTGGCCCACCTCGCTGCACCTCTCGGCGCAAGGATACGAGGTTGCCATAGTCGACAACCTCTCCCGGCGCAAGATAGACGTCGAGTTGGAGTGCGAATCACTCACCCCCATACGCCCCATGGGTGAGCGCCTTCGCGTGTGGGAGGAGCTAACCGGCAACAGGATTGATTTCCACAACATCAACGTCGCCGAGAACTACCGCCAGCTTCTGGACCTGCTCCTCGAGTGGCAGCCCGACGCGGTCATCCACTTCGCCGAGCAACGGGCTGCGCCCTACTCGATGAAATCCAGCTACCACAAGCGCTACACCGTGAATAACAACCTCAACGCGACCAACAACCTGCTGGCGGCGATCACCGAGAGCGGGCTCGATACCCATGTGGTTCATCTGGGGACCATGGGCGTCTACGGTTACGGCACGGCCGGGATGCAGATCCCCGAGGGGTATCTGACGATCAAGGTCGAGACCGAAGGGGGCGAGCTCGTAGAGCAGGAGATCCTCTACCCGCCGAACCCTGGCAGCATCTACCACATGACCAAGACCCAGGATCAGCTCCTGTTCGCCTACTACAACAAGAACGACCTGACGCGCGTCACCGATCTTCACCAGGGCATCGTGTGGGGAACCCAGACCGCGGAGACCAGGCTGGACGAGCGCCTCATAAACCGCTTCGACTACGACGGCGACTACGGCACCGTCCTCAATCGCTTCCTGATGCAGGCCGCCGTAGGCTACCCGCTCACCGTCCACGGCACCGGCGGCCAGACCCGCGCCTTCATCCACATCCAGGACACCGTGCGCTGCATACAGCTCGCCCTGGAGAACCCGCCCGAGAGGGGCGACAGGGTGAACGTCTACAACCAGATGACCGAGACTCACCGTTTGCGCGACCTTGCCACGCTGGTCTCCGAGCGCACGGGCGCAGAGATAGACTACGTGCAGAACCCGCGCAACGAGGCCGCCGAGAACGATTTGCACGTCCGCAACGATCGCTTCCTGGACCTTGGCCTGCAACCGACCACTTTAAGCGAAGGGCTGCTGGAGGAAGTCACCGAGATAGCCAGCAGGTACGCCCACCGCTGCGACACCTCGAAGATTCCCGCCACCTCGCTGTGGAGGCCGCAGGAGGAGAGCGTACACCAGCAAGATAGCCATCGGTAAGCACTGTGGACCTGTCTCTCTACTATGAGCATCGGGGTAGCGTAGACCCGGAGGTGGTGATGCCGAGCGTGGATTGGCGGACGGTCAAGGCACCCGCGGAGCCCTCCACTCCGTGAGCTACATGGCTGAGCACGTAAGCATCGCGGGCCTCGTGATCGCCGCGCTCTTCGCGGTATACGGCGTAGTCAGGTACCGCGGAGGGGGGAGCAGGCTCGACCTGCTCCTCTCGCTGCTCATCGCTGCCGGCGTGGCCGTGGTCTCGGTCGTCCCGCAGGTCGGTGGGATCTTCACCAGCCTGCTCGGCCTGGAGGACCGCGGATTCGCGCTGCTCTCCATCGCCGTGCTGCTCCTCTTCGGGCTCTTCCTGAACCTTCTGGCCCGCGTGCGTGAAGCCGCCCGACGCAACGGCGAGATCGTCACCGGACTGGCCGTGCGCGAGTACTCCGAGAAGTACCTCTCGCCCGAGGAGAGAGCCGAGGGGCACCCCGGCGAGGTGCTCATAGTCGTGCCAGCCTACGACGAGGAGGGCGGCATCAGGGAGGTGCTTCGTCGTATCCCCGACGAGGTCCTCGGCCACGAGGTGAAGACGGTGGTCGTTGACGACGGCTCGACCGACGCGACGGCCTCCATAGCCAGGGCGGAGGGCGTACCCGTTGTGACCCACGTGGTCAACAGGGGCCAGGGCGACGCCCTGAGGACGGGCTTCGCCATAGCGCAGGCCGAAAAATCCGAGGTCGTCGTCAACCTCGACGCGGACGGGCAGTACAAGCCGGAGGAACTCGACCGCCTCGTGAACCCCATAGTAGAGGGGGAGGCGGACTTTGTGCTCGGCTCCCGTTTCATGGGCTTCTACCAGGAGTCGGGGAGCGTCCGTCACGTTGGAGTGGTGTTCTTCTCGCGCTTGATCTCGCTGCTCACCGGCGTGAAGGTCTCCGATTGCACGAACGGCTACCGCGCTATAAGGGTCTCCGAGCTTCACAAGCTGAACCTGCGCGAAGACCGCTTCAACGCCAACGAGATCATCCTCGAAGCCCTCAAGAACAAGTTGCGTTTCGAGCAGGTCCCCGTCTCGATGATGAGCCGCGCCGCCGGCGAGACGAAGAAGCCGCCGAAACTTGCCTACCCCCTTGGTGTCTTCAGGGTCATAATCTCGACCTGGCTGAGATAAGTCTTCAGAGATAGCGATCATCGTGCCGAGGCGTTACCCTGCCGTCGTAACAGGTTGACGCTTATGACTAGACGATCATGAAGATTCTCGCCGGGCTCAAAGGCCAGCAGGGCGCAGGCGCTGGAAGCACCCAAATCGTGGGCTCGTTCTTCGTCGCCGGGGTGCTGACCTACGCTTTCCAGAGCATCTCGTTCCACGTTCTCGGGAAGGCTGGTTCCGCGCCCCTCACGCTGCTGTGGTCCGCGACCTTCCTCACGGTTCAGGTGCTCTGGATCGGCGGCACGCAGACCCTGGGACGCTACGTGGCCGAGAGAGAGGCACAGGGGAGGGACTGGGACCCCGTAGTCACCTCGGTGAGGCACTGGCAGGTCGGCCTGGCGGCGGCGTTCGTGGTCGCGGCCCTGATCGCAAGCCCGCTGCTCACCAGGGAGCTTTTCGGTGACGCGTGGCTCACGGCGGCGTTCATAGTGGCCGTGATCTTCTACGCACCGGAATACTTCCGGCGCGGTATCTTCAACGGGCACAGGCAATCGTTCCGGCTCGGGGCC
>DASSJP010000651.1:0-4893 GCA_035691165.1 Rubrobacter sp. | reverse complement strand
GGCCCTTGTTCTCGGTGCCGTCGGCTTCGATCATGGCGAGGTCCAGCGTTCGCTGGTCGGCCGCGTCAAGCCCGACGACGGCCTGCGCGAGCTCGGTGTCCACGTTCTCGGCGGCGGTAAGTACCCCCTTGCCGCCGTAGCGCTCCTTGTCACCATCCCTAAGTTCGACGGCCTCGTTCTGGCCCGTCGAGGCGCCTGAGGGGACCGAGGCCCGGCCCACGAAGCCGCTCACCGTGGCCAACTCCACCTCGACCGTTGGATTTCCTCTGGAGTCCAGAATCTCACGCCCATGGACCGCGACGATCTCCGTCATCAGCAGTTATCCTCCCTTGCCGCTCTCAGACGCCAGTATGTACTTTTGTAACTTTATAACTTTACGCCCGCTCGCAGCGCGGCGCCACCGTATGTTTAGCCTTGACCTGCCGGCTTGTAGCCATTCAGGTACTTGACGTCGCGCTGTTTCTTCTGCTCCTCGATCCACTTGCTGAATTCCTCGGACTGCTTCTGCGTGGCGAGCTGGGACCTTATCTGTGACTCGACCTCATCGAGGGAACGTGTGTGCTTGGACTTTATCTCCGTGACTTCCAGAAGATGGTAGCCGAACTGGGTCTGGACGGGGCCGACGATCTCACCCTGCTCGGCCCCGAAGGCGGCGTTCTCGAAATCGGGGACGGTCTCACCCTTGCCGAGGCAGCCGAGGTCGCCACCCTTCTCAGCGCTACCCGGGTCCTGTGAGTACTGTTTGGCCAGCTTCGCGAAGTCCCCACCGTTCTCGAGCTGCTGCTTAACCTCCTCGGCCTTCTGCTTCTGGTCCTTGTTGAACAGGATGTGCCTGACGCAGCGCTGCTCCGGGGTCGTGAACTGGGCCTCTTTGTTCTGGTCGTAGTACTTCTGGATCTCCTCGTCGGACGGCTCGGTGCCGCCTGCCACCTTCTCCTGCACCTTCTGGACAGGAAGGTTCTCGCGGATGTCCTTGCGGAGCTGGTCTTCCGTGATGTTGTTCTGCTTCAGGGCCTGCTCGTAAGCCTTCTGGTTGCTCAGGTCCTGCCCCGAGGAGCGGGCCTGGTCGCCGACCTGCTCTTTGATCTTCGCGATCTCCTGGTCTACCTCTTTGTCCGTAGCCGTTATGTTGTGCTCCTGGGCGTAGGCCTTGGTGATCTCGATTCCGACGAGCTGCGGCATGATCTGCTGTATGGCGGTCTGATACTGCGGATCGTCTTTGGACATATCTCCGAAACCGCTCTGCTTGGCAAACTCATCCAGCTCCCCCTGCGTGACGTCGCCACCTTCGAAAGTCGCAATCTTCTTGGACTGGGTGTCGGCGTTGGCGGTCGGCTCGGCCGGGTCGCAACCAAGTGCGACGAGCAGGGCGACCCCGAGGAGAAAAGAGACAAACAACATCCTATTCACGAAAAACTTGCTCAAGACGACGAAGAACCTCGCTGTTTGAATGCCAGAAACCGCCCGCGATTATAGCACGCAGGATCGTAGATTCGGCCCGTCAGCCGGATCGCACGAGCGCACGCAACGACTCTTCCGCCAGGGTGAGGGGATCGAGCTCGGGGGC
The DNA here is from genome assembly GCA_035691165.1 of Rubrobacter sp. Classification (GTDB taxonomy): domain Bacteria; phylum Actinomycetota; class Rubrobacteria; order Rubrobacterales; family Rubrobacteraceae; genus Rubrobacter_D. Next base: position 3,326 of record DASSJP010000651.1, on the reverse strand, counting down.
GCGCACCGAAGTCCTGCCCGTCCTCGTCGTGACGGTGCCCCCTGTGGCCCTTCGTATGAGGGCGGGAGCAGCGGAGCCTGCCGTGGCGCCGGTGACCGTGAGATTCCCGGAACGGTAGGTGACGGAGCTTGCCCCCACCTCGCGCGCGAGGAGCTTGACCCGCGAGAGCCCGAGCAGGTTCCTGGCCGGCTCGGGAAGCTCCCCGAAGCGGTCGACGAGCTCCTCCGCCAGATCTTCGACCTCGGCGAGAGAGCCAAGTCCCGAGGCCCTGCGGTACAGGTCGACGCGTTCGATTTCATCCATGACGTACCCTGGCGGCAGGTACGCATCGAGCGTGAGCTCCACGATGACTGGCCGCTCCTCGCGTCGCTCGGGCGGCTCGCCTTTGGCGGCCGCGACGGCTTCTTCCAGAAGACTCAGGTACATCTCGAAGCCGACGGCCGCGATGTGCCCTGACTGCTCCGCGCCGAGCAGATTGCCAGCGCCCCGGATCTCAAGGTCACGCATGGCGATGGCGAACCCGCTCCCGAGCTCGGTGAAGTCCATCAATGCCTCAAGCCGCTTCTGCGACTCGACGGTCGCACCCAGGGGGGCGAAGAGATAAGCGTACGCCTGTTCCCTGGAGCGTCCGATCCTACCCCTCAATTGATAGAGCTGCGCGAGTCCCATCGCGTCCGAGCGGTCAACGATGAGCGTGTTCGCCGTGGCCACGTCGAGCCCGCTCTCGACTATGGTGGTCGTTACGAGTACGTCGGCACGTCCGTCGAGGAAGTACTGCATTACGCCTTCGAGCGCCCGCTCGGGCATCTGGCCGTGCGCCGTCACGAAGCTTACCCCGGGCAGTAGCTCGCGCAGCCTCTCTGCGACCTCGTCTATGCTCTCGACGCGGTTGTGGACGAAGAAGGTCTGCCCACCGCGGGCGACCTCACGCTCGATGGCGTGTATTACGAGGTCCTCATCGTAAGGACCAACGTGCGTGAGGATGCTGCGGCGTCCCGCCGGGGGCGTCTCGATCACGCTTATATCGCGCAACGACGCGAGCCCCATCTGCATGGTGCGTGGGATCGGGGTCGCCGTCAACGTGAGGACATCGACCGAGGTCTTGTACTCCTTGATGCGTTCCTTGTGCCTGACCCCGAAGCGTTGCTCCTCGTCCACGACCACGAGCCCGAGGTCCTTGGGCCTGACTTCGGAGCCAAGCAGCGCGTGCGTCCCTATGAGAACGTCAACCTCACCGGCCTGGAAGTCCGCGAGGATTCGCTTTCTGTCGGCCAGAGTCGTGAAGCGCGAGAGGCTCTCGACCCTGACGGCGTATGGGCTGAGCCTCTCATTGAAGGTACGCTCGTGCTGCTGCACGAGGATGGTCGTCGGTGCGAGCATCATGGTCTGCTTGCCAGCGAGCGCAGCCTTGAAGGCTGCCCTCACGGACACCTCCGTCTTGCCGAAGCCGACGTCCCCGCACACCAGGCGGTCCATAGGATGCGGCCTCTGCATGTCCGTCTTGACGGCGGAGATCGCCGCCTCCTGGTCGGGTGTCTCCTGGTAAGGGAAGCCCTCCTCGAGCTCCCTCTCCCACTCGCCGTCTTCCTGAAAGGCGAGGCCCGGGGCCGAGGCCCTCGCCGCATGCAGCCGCAGCAGCTCGCCCGCAAGCGCCTTGACCCTCTTTCTCACCCTGTCCGTAACCTGCGCCCAAGTCGCGCCGCCGAGCTTGTCGAGCCGAGCACCGTCACCGCCGACGTATTTATGCAACAGCTCCATCTGCTCGTAGGGCACGAAGAGTGTGTCGCCCCCGCGGTAGCTCACCTGCATGTAGTCGCGGGTGGCGCCGAGGACCTCCTGGGCCACGAGCCCCTCGAAGCGCCCGATACCCTGCATGGCGTGTACGACCAGGTCCCCTACCTTCAGGTCTGCGAAGGAGGCGAGGGATCTTCCGCCTGTGCGTCGGCGCGCCTCGCGCCTGCGGCCGAGGAGCGAGTCCCTGCGGACGACCGCAATGCCGCCGTCAGGGTAGGTGAACCCCTCTTCGACCTCTCCCGGCACGGCGTACAGTCCGGGCGGCAGGGAGGCGTCCACGCGTTCGGCCTCGTGCACGGTGCGGTGGATCTCCCCGAACGCGTACACCGTCCGCCTCGCCTCCCCGCCCGATGAACAGGCCACGAAGACGGCGAGCCCGCCCTCGACCAGCGAGTCGAGCCTGCGCGCGGCCTCCCTCAGGGTGTCGGCGAACGCCGCGACCGGCGGTGCCGAGACGGTCTCTCCTTCTTCACCGAGGGAGAACTCGACGTCGGGATCAGGCATCCCACCGTCGTAGAGGTCGGGGATGAGCCCGTCTACGTCCTCAGGGATGTTTTCCTGCGGCTCCTCGCGCCAGATCTCCATATTCTCGGGCAGCAGGGTGCGCGGCGAGACCGGGTTCAGGTCGAGCAACAGGCGGTCGAGGCCTGGAACGCGAACGCCGCGGCGTGCCTCCTCAGGAAGGTCTTCATCCGTGGCTGCCAGGCCTGCGAGGTCGCCTTCGCGGGCGGCGTAGACCGTAACGGCCTCCAGCTCGCGCACGACGCGCTGGGTCGCCAGGGAGACGGCGCGGACGCTCTCAATCTCGTCCCCCCACCACTCAACCCGGACGGGCGAGCGGCGGGTGCTTGGGAAGAGGTCCACTATCCCACCGCGCACCGCAAACTCACCGGGACGGTATACCCTGTCAACCCGCTCGTAGCCGAGGACCACGAGCCGTTCCAATGTCGCGTCGAGATCTATCTCCGTCCCGGCGGCGAGCTCCATCGGCTCATAAAGCGGCGTCCGTTCCATGAAGGCAAGCGGTCCGGCCACCACGACGCTGGCAGAACGGAGCGAACGCAACGCCCTCTGCCGCCGCCCGACCCGTGTCACGGCAGGGTCGAAGACGTCGCCGTAAGGCACGCCGCGAGAAAGCAGGTGCACCACGGGACCGTCCGTAAAGACGGCGCCCTCGCGGGCGTAGCGCTCGGCCGCCTCCTCGCTCGCTGCGAGCAGGAGTGCGGGACGATTGCTGTTCGCCGCCAGGTAGGCCCGGACCCTGTGCGGGGCCCTGAGAGATCTCGCCTTCGTTCTTTCGCTCACCGGTAGATTCTACCGCCTGCGCGTGGATCTCAAGCACCGAGTTGCGCCTCTGGGATAATCTCTTGGGCTGGAACACGGACCCTGGAGGCGCAAAATATGTCCATCCTCGACAAGCTGAACGAGCGCGGTGCCGGAACCCTGCCCGGACTCATCGGGCTGGAGATAGTGGAGGCGGAGGAGGGCAGTGTTCGCAGTCGCCTCGAGCTGCGCCGGGAACTCATGGCCCC
>DASSJP010000650.1:0-6643 GCA_035691165.1 Rubrobacter sp. | reverse complement strand
CGCGCCTCAGGGGAAACCCTGCTCTCCATCATCAACGACATCCTTGACTTCTCCAAGATTGAGGCTGGAAAGCTGGACCTTGAGGTCATCGACTTCGACCTCAGGACGATAGTGGAAGCGGCGCTGGGGCTCTTCGCCGAGCGAGCCTACGCCAAGGACCTCGAGCTCGCGAGCCTCGTCGAGCCCGACGTGCCTACGTCTTTGAAGGGCGACCCCGGTCGGCTCACGCAGGTCCTGACCAACCTGCTCGGTAACGCGATCAAGTTCACCGAGGAAGGAGAAGTCGTCCTGAGGATCAGCCTCCTCGAAGAAGGCGAAGCGTCGGCGCTGATACGCTTCGATGTTAGGGACACAGGCATCGGGATGACCGAAGAGCAAAGGAAACGTCTCTTCCAATCGTTCACCCAGGCCGATGCCTCCACCACCCGCCGCTACGGAGGCACGGGGCTGGGGCTGACGATCTCCCGACAGCTGGCGGGGTTGATGGGCGGGGAGATAAGGGTTGAGAGCGAGATGGGTGTGGGTTCTACCTTCTCCTTCGAGGTGCCCCTGGAGAAACAGACAGGGGGTGACAGGGTCTCCACTAACCTTCGCACCGGCCTTCGGGGCCTCAGAGTACTCGTTGCGGACGACAACGACACAAACCGCAAGATCTTACACCACCAGGTCACCTCCTGGGGCATGAGAAACGGGATGGCCGAGAACGGTCCGCGAGCCATTGAGATATTGCGCTCCGCGGCCGAGAGCGGCGAGCCTTGCGACGTGGCTATCCTCGACATGCAGATGCCCGAGATGGACGGCATGGAGCTCGCCCGCAGGATCAAGTCCGATCCGACGATCTCCGCAACGCGGCTCATCATGTTGACGTCCCTGGGCCGCAACGTGGACACCGGGGAGGCAAGACGGGCAGGCATCGATGTCAACCTGACCAAACCGGTGAGGCAGTCGAAGCTCTACGACGCCATAGTCACAGTGATGGGCGAGTCGGAAGAGCCCACGCCGGAGGAAGCACAGCAGGTAAACAGGAGGGAGGCGCTGGTTCCTTCCGGCGCCCGCATCCTCGTCGCCGAGGACAACGCCGTCAACCAGAAGGTAGCGGTAAAGATACTGGAGAGGCTCGGTCACCGCGCCGACGTGGCAGCAGACGGGCTGGAGGCCGTGGCGGCTCTCTCACGTATTCCCTACCACGCAGTCCTGATGGACGTGCAGATGCCTGAGATGGATGGTTACGAGGCCACGGCCGAGATAAGACGCCGAGAAGGAGCCGAGCGCCACACACCCGTAATCGCGATGACCGCTAACGCAATGGAGGGGGATCGGGAGAAGGCGTTGGAGGCCGGAATGGACGACTACGTCGCGAAGCCGGTAACACCCGAGGAGCTCCATGCGGTCCTCGCGCGCTGGATCACCCGAAAGGAGAAGGCCGGCGCAGCTACCGCGGAGAGTCACGGGCGCGCCGACCCGCCACAAACCGAAGACCCACTCGACAGCGCCGTGATAGAGGGACTGCGAGAACTGGGAGACCCTGAGATGCTCCAGGAACTGGGAGAGATGTTCTTCGACGACGCGAACTCAGCCCTGCGAGCCCTGCGCGAGGCTCTCCAGGGTAACGATGCCCACTCCGTCGAGGCGGTGGCGCACACGCTCAAAGGCAGCTCGGGCAACATGGGCGCAAAGAGGATGTCGAGCCTCTGCGCGCAGCTGGAAGACGCAGGCTCCTCGGGCGACCTCTCGCGTGTCCCGCAGTTGCTCGGGGACCTCGAAGCAGAGTTCGGACGCGTCCGTCCGGCGCTGGAGGTCGAGATGTTCAGGGGTCGGAATTGAAGATACTGATCGCCGAGGACGACGCCGTCTCGCGTATGATCCTGCGGCGGTCCGTGGAGAAGCTCGGTCACGAGTGCATCGTCGCCGGTAACGGAGAGGAAGCGCTCGAGCTCTACCGGAGGACGCCGGAGGTGGACCTCGTCATAAGCGATTGGATGATGCCGGGCATGGACGGCCTCGAGCTATGTCGCCTCATCAGGGATGAGGAACGCGACGGGTACACCTACTTCATCTTTCTTACCGCTCTGGGGGATAGGGATCACCTGCTCATGGGCCTCGAGGCCGGTGCCGACGACTACCTCTCCAAACCGCTCGACCGCGACGAGTTGCAGGTACGCATGATCTCGGCCTTCCGCGTGACGCAACTGCACAGGCGACTGGCCGACCAGAACGAAGAGCTGGGGAGGCTGAACCGCAGGCTCTACGACGAGTCGCGGGAGGACCCGCTGACGCGCCTGGGCAACAGGCTACGCCTCAACGAGGACCTCGAAGTCCTGCAGGCGAGGGCGCAGCGTTACGGACACAGCTACGCCGTGGCGCTGTGCGACGTTGACCGCTTCAAGCTCTACAACGACCACTACGGCCACCTCGCTGGCGACGAGGTCCTACGGAGGGTGGCTGATACGATCGCGAAACAGCGCCGCTGCGGGGACACTACCTACCGCTACGGCGGAGAGGAATTCCTGCTAATACTGCCCGAGCAGACCCTCGAAGCGGCGACCGCGGCAGCCGACCGCCTGCGCACAGCGGTGGAGGAGTTGCGGATACCCCACGAGGGCAACGAACCTCCTAGGATCGTGACCCTCAGCGTCGGCGTCGCAGCCATCTCGACAGGAAATCCCTCAGACGCCGACGAGTTGCTCAAGCAGGCCGATGCCGCACTCTACAGGGCCAAAGAGGCAGGCCGAAACCGCGTGGCGTCCCACGGGAGCGGCGGTTGAGGTCCTCCTTCTCAGTCGACGCGATCCCGCCGTGTGCGCCAGAGCACGGTCCTGACGCGGGCGGCCAGCTCGTCGGGGGAGAAAGGTTTGGTCACGTAGTCGTCGAGGCCTGTCTCAAGCCCCTCGATGATGTCGTGCTCGCCCTGTCGGGAGGTGAGCATTATGACGGGGAGGCTAGCAAGGTCGGAATTCCCGCTGCTCCTGATACCCCTGACGAGTTCGAGGCCGTTCGTACGGGGCATCAGGCTGTCTGTGATGAGGAGGTCGGGGACGTATCCCCCTTCGAGCAGGTGCATAGCCTCCTGGCCGTCAGGGACCTCGGTAACGTCGTAGCCGAGTCCGGAGAGCTTCGCAACCACGATTCGCCGTACGATGCGGTCGTCGTCGGCTACCAGAATCTTCGATCCACTCGGGTCCAAGGTTTGATCGCCTCGCTAGGTAGTCGCGCACACACAGGACAACGTCGGTTACAGATTATAGTTCCCGAGACCGAAGGAATTGTAACTTAATGCAGGGTTTGAGTCTGACATTGTGGGCCGTCGTGGTCATGGTGGTCTTGAACGTGATGCTTGTGACGCTCACGCTCGGGGTCAAGCTCGTGCGCTCCGTGAGAGAGCGCCGTACGAAATCCAGACTACAGAGGCTGGAGTCAGCCCTCGACAGCTCCCTTGCGACGGGCGGGATCCACCCCGACCTCCATCGTCTCGACGACAGGGATACGGACCTGCTCGCGATCCTGATGATCGATTACCTCTCGGTGCTGCGCGGGGCTGAGCGGGAACGTCTCGCCGCGCTCGCCGAGGAGTCAGGCTTGGTGAGGAAGTATTTCTCCAGACTACGCGCCCGCAACAGGTGGCGGAAGGCCCGCGCCGCCGAGAACCTCGGGTACTTCGGCGGTCCTGAGGCCGTGGGCCCGCTGACGGAACTACTCTCCCACCCTGACGAGACCGTCAGGGCGGTCGCCGCAAGGGCGCTTGCCCGCATAGGGACCCCTGATGCGGCCGAGGTCCTGGCGAGGACCCTGAACGACCCCTCGGAGCTCACCCGCCTGAGGATGGCTGAGAACCTGGAGCGGATCGGTCCCCTGGCAACGGGACCCCTGGTGAAGGCCCTCGAAAGCGGCGACCCGAGGGCGCAGGTGCTTGCAGCCAGGATACTCGGCAACCTCAGGGCGGCGGAGGCAGCACCGGCCCTGTGCCTGGCTATGCTCGGGGGCCCGCTGGCCGACGTCAGGGCCCAGGCTGCTCTGGCCCTCGGCAGGATAGGCAACCCTGAGGACGTGCCATCCCTCAAGGAGGCCGCCGGGGACGAAGACTGGCCGGTCAGGGCGCAGGCCGCGAACGCCCTCGGAATGATCGGGGACCTCTCCACGATCCCGACCCTTCAGACGCTGTCCGTGGACAGGGAGTGGTGGGTGCGGCTGAACGCGAGCCGGTCCCTCGCCAACATCGGGCCCGCAGGGGAGAGGGCACTGGCCGAGATCCTCGAAGGAGATGACCACTTCGCGCGCGACAGGGCCGCCGCCACCCTGGAGGAACGGGGCATCGTCAGGCGGGTCGCGGAGGAGCTCGACGCCCCCGGAGAGAGAGGTGCTGCCGCGCGGGCCATGATAAGCGCTATGGTCAGGGCCGGCGCCGTCAGGTACCTGGAACGCCTCGCCAGGACCCTGCCCGACGATGACGTGCGCGAAGCCCTCGCCCGAACGATGGAGGAGGCCCGTGACTCTTAGCGATTTCATAGTCCTCGTCAACTACTTCGTGCTCGGTTACTTCCTGGCGATCAACGGCGTCTACCTCACTCTGTACGTGATCTCCTTCGCCGAGATAGCCGACTACGTCAGACGCGAGACGTTCTCCGGGTTCGCCGAGCTCTTCACTTCCAACTACGCCCCGCCTGTCTCTGTTGTAGTCCCCGCCTACAACGAGGAGGCGACGATCGTCTCGAGCGTCCGGTCGTTCCTCACACTCCACTACCCTTTGCATCAGGTGGTGGTCGTCAACGACGGCTCGAAAGACGGCACCCTCGACGCCCTGATAGAGGAGTTCGACCTCTACGAGTCAGACCAGCCCGTAAGGATGCAGCTCGAGACCGCGCCCCTGCGCTGCATCTATACGGCACCCCACGAACGTCTGGTCGTCGTAGACAAGGAGAACGGCGGGAAGTCCGACGCCCTAAACGCGGGCGCCTGCGCCGCCGCCTATCCGCTCGTCTGCTGCATGGACGCCGACATCATCCTCGAAGAGGACGCGCTGCTCAGGGTCGCGCGGCCCATGATCGAGTCTGGCTCCGTAGCCGCTGTTGGCGGGATCGTCCGCGTCGCAAACGGCTGCGAGTTCGAGAAGGGCCGCATCATAAAGGTCAAGACGCCGAGGAAGGCCCTGCCGAACTTCCAGATCGTCGAGTACCTGAGGGCTTTCATCGCGAGCCGGACAGCGTGGAGCAGGCTCAACTGCCTGATGATCATCTCGGGTGCGTTCGGGATGTTCAGGCGCCGGGACCTGATCTCCGCCGGCGGCTACGCCACGGATACCGTCGGCGAGGACATGGAGCTGGTCACCAGGATGCACCGCGTCCTCCTTGAGAACGACCGCAAGTACAGGATCTCCTTCGTCCCCGACCCCATCGCCTGGACCGAGGTCCCCGACACCCTGCGCGTGCTCGGCCGCCAGCGCGACCGCTGGCACAGGGGCCTCATAGACACCCTCTCCAGGCACCGCAGGATGATCTTCAACCCGCGCTACCGCGCACCCGGATTGCTGGGGCTGCCCTACTTCCTGATCTTCGAGCTCCTCGGCCCCGTCGTCGAGCTTCTCGGCTACGTGGCCTTCGTCGCTGGCCTCCTCCTTGGTGTCCTGAACGCCGAGTTCGCCCTGGCCTTCCTGCTCGTCGCCGTCGGGCTCGGGGTTCTCCTCTCGACGGCTGCGGTCTTCCTGGAGGAGTTGCGCCTGGAGCGCTACCCCCGCTGGCGCGACCTCCTGAAACTCACCGCCTACGGCATCCTCGAGAACTTCGGCTACAGGCAGATCAACACCTTCTGGCGGGTGAAGGCCATAGTTTCCTATCTCCGCAAGAATACCGACTGGGGCGCAATGGAACGCAAGGGCTTCGAAGAGAAGCGCCAGAGCGGGCCGCAGGCCGACCGTCCTGACGAAACCAGATAAGGAGCGGCGCGAGACTTGTACCAGCACTACGAGGTCAGGAGGCGTGCGAGCAGGAGGACCCGCGCACTGCGGCTCCTTCTGGCGCTGCTGGCGGCGGTTCTGCTTGCTACGGTCCTTGTCACTCTATTGCGGTGGGGCAAGGTCGAGAGGCCCGTCGCCGAGGAGGATGGCATCAAACAGGTCTCCACCGTCGATGGCACCCACCTCGCCGTCTACGATGGGACCGGGTGGGACCAGCGGTTCTGGACGGGGATGAACCTTGGCGCGACGCTCCCCGGCCACGAGCCGGGCGAGGTCGCTCCCACCAAGGAGGACTACCTGCGCTGGTTCCCCGAGATAAAGAAGATGAACGTGGACGTGCTGCGCGTCTACACCATCCTCAACCCCGATTTCTACGAGGCCCTGCGCGAGTTCAACTCGACCCAGGAAGAACCCCTGTGGGTCATACAGGGCGTCTGGTCCCCCGAGGAGGAGCTTACGGGCGATGACCTTGAGGGCCGTGACGCGTACGAGCCCGAGATAACGAAGATATTCAGGGATGAGATCACCGACGCCGTCCATGTCGTCCACGGCGACGCCGATTTGCCCGAGCGCCCCGGACACGCGAGCGGCGACTACGACGCTGACATCTCCGAGTACATGCTTGGTTGGATCGTCGGTACCGAATGGTTCCCCCTGGCCATCCAGAAGACCGACGAGGCGAACCAGGGTATTGAG
>DASSJP010000649.1:0-4676 GCA_035691165.1 Rubrobacter sp. | reverse complement strand
GTCGGCGCTCACCTCTCGGAAGTCACCGATCTTTATCCCCACAACCTCGGCTTCCCTGAGTCCGCAACCGGCCATTACGGCGAGCATGACGTAGTCGCGGTAGTTGGAGGCGCGGGCTGCGTTCAACATGCGCGCGAGCTCTTCCTCCGTGAGTACGTTGTAGGCCGAGTCCTGGCGTACGCGAGGGCTCTTGGCGAAGAAGCGCAACGACTCAGGGTTCACGGTCGTCGTGCCTGCCATGTACGTGAAGATCAAAAACCGCCTGAGTACCGCGAGCTTCTTCGCCGCCGTTGCCGCCGCATACGTCTTTATTAGATGCTCCCTATATAGTGAGATGTCCTCCGCAGTCAGCTCCTCGAGCCCCTTCCCCATCTCGTCCTCTAGATACGAGATGAATAGCGAAAGCTCTGTATTATAGGTCTTTATCGTCTGAGGGCTGGTGAGGGTACGGAGATAGACGGCGATGAGGCGTTCGGCCTGTGGTGCAAGGGGTTGGGGAGTTGTGTCGCCCAGCGGTTCTGGGAGGTTAGTCATCCGGGTCGTCGTAGGTGATGAGAGAGACGACTTCATAGGGGCGGAGCTGATCGCGGCCGTTGAGGTAGCCGAGTTCTATGAGGAAAGCCACGCCTGCGACTATGCCTCCGGCGTTCTCGACCAGCTGGCACATAGCGCGGGCGGTACCGCCTGTAGCGAGGAGGTCGTCTGCGACGAGGACGCGCGTGCCCTCGGGGATCGAGTCGGCGTGGGATTCAAGGGCGTCGGTACCGTACTCCAGTTCGTAGGTGGCTGAGATCGTCTCTCTCGGGAGCTTGTTCGGCTTGCGGGCGAGGATCAGGCCCTTCCTGGCGCGGTAGGCGAGTGCGGTGCCGAACACGAAGCCGCGGGCTTCGGCTGAGAGTATGCGGTCATAGTCGATGCCGTCGGTGGCTTCTGCGAGTGCGTCCACGGCCAGGTGCAGGACACGTCCGTCCTCTATAAGGGGAGTAATGTCTTTAAATGAGATACCTTGCCGCGGGAAATCGGGAACTGTGCGGATGTGATCCTGCAGCTCCCTGGCAACGGTTCCGCGCGTGGATCCGGTCACGGGGCGAAGCTGTCTATCACGTTCGCCATCATAAGCTCCTTCATGCGCGAGTCCACTGCGGCCAGGTGACGGGCCTTATTCATAGCCTCGGCCACGCGTCCGTCGTCCCCGCTGCGGAGCTCGGGGTTCACGACCTGCTTGAAGAGGGCCGCCTCGCGGTCCACGGCGGCCATGATGCCGCGGAGGTGGCGAGGTTGGATCGAGTACTTCGCCATCTCAAGGGCCATGCGTGCGATCTCGGCGTCGCGCTGCGTCAGTTCGCCGCTGCGTCCTATCACCCCCACGGTTACCAGCTCTTCGACGAAGCGTGTCTCCGTTTCGAGGGTATCGGCCAACTCCTCGCGCGTGTATGTCCTGTCTTCGAGGACTCGCGAGAGGTCTCCCGCCGAATCGCCCGCGGTGAGCGCGCCCCCGCCTTCAATACGCTTCTTTATAACCTTCAGCGGGAGATATTCTTTATCCTGCAGCGTCAGGATGTACCTGAGGAGCTCGATGTCCTGGGCGGAGAACAGCCTGTACCCGCCACGCGTGCGGGTCAGGTTGATCAGCCGCCTCCGCTCCAGGTAGCGGATCTTGCTGACTGAAAGGGTCGGGAACTCTGGTCTCAGGCGCTCGACGACCTCGCCGATTGTGAAACTATCCTTGGTGGCGCTGTACCTCTCGCCCGCGGGTGCGTAGCCCTCGTTTATCTCTTGATTGCTACCGCCGTTCTCCACCCTTCGACTCCCATCCTCTCGACCAGCATTCCTTATGCGAACACGAACCTGAACCGGTATTTCCCTACCTGTATCTCGTCTCCGTTGCGCAGGTCAACAGCGTCCACCCTCACGCGGTTGACGTAAGTCCCGTTGAGGCTCCCGACGTCGCGTATCCTGTACCCGCTGTTTCCGTGCACGATCTCGGCGTGTTTCCTCGAGACGGTCACGTCGTCAAGGAAGATGCTGCTCTCCTGTCCACGACCGACCGTAACGATCCCATCGCTAAGGTCGTGCATCCTGCGCCCCGCCGTTCCCTCTACCTGATCCAACTCGATCAAAGCCGCCCCTTCGGCGCCGGAGGTGACGGGCTCCCCCTCCTCCCCGAAGCTCGGCGCGAAAGACACGGTGCTCTGGCCCGTATCGAGCTTGCTACCGCACTCAGCACAGAACTTCATCGACGCGGAGACTTCGGCCCCACACTCGGGACACACCCTCATCGGCGCTCCTTCTCGCCGAGCAAAACGAGCGCCAGATCCTCGGGTGAGAGCGCAGCCACGCCCCGCTCTACCAGCTCAGCACGGATCAGATCTATCCTCCCTTGCAGCACCCGCCGCCTGTAGCTCACGGCGCGCTCCTCCTCACAGAGAACTTCGAGCCTACGTCTCAGATCCTCCTCGGACCGGACGGTGATGTCCTCCGCATCGTCCCAGTCGAATCCCCCACCCCCAGACAACCCTGAATCATCCATGGTCGAAGTATAACCTGCCCTGAACCTGAAGTGCAATCTTAGCTTGAGAGCATCGCCTGATCGTCTATGAGAGACTTCACGAGCTCCACGTACTCTTCCATTATCTCCGAGGGTTCCCTATCGCCTTCGGCGGACTCGGCGTAGACGTAGAACAGGGGGCTGTCGGGATCCGGGAGCATGAGGACCCAGCCACCCTCGAAGTTGAGCAGCACTCCCTCGGTCAGGATGGCGTCGGGGTCGCCGCCGAACTTCTCGGCGAGGCCGCGCATTACACGCCCTTTCGCCGACCACGGACACTCTATTCGCTCGCGCACGACGCCAAAGGAATCCCCAAAGCTCTGGCGCACCCCCGAGAGAGGCGTCTCACGAAACGCTTCCAGGGCGCTGGCGACGGTCATGAAACAGTCTGGGGCCGGGAGAAAGGCCGGGAAGATATAGCGGCCGTCCGCGAGGGAGGCGAAGTCCGCGCGGACGCTCGCGGCCATTATGGCGACGTTGCCGAGACCTGTGCGGCTCATCTCGACGGTCCCATCGCCTTCCTCGACCAGCTTCTCGAATCTCCGGCTGAGGTTGATCGGGAGCACGACAGTTTGCGGATGCATCTGGTCTATGAGGCAGGCGAGCATGACGTCAGGGGGGACCCACTCGCCCTTATCGTCCACGAACTGCACGTATTCGGCCTCGGGACTGACCACGGCCCCGAAAGCCGCGTCCACCGTCGGCACGATGCGTGCGACGCGCTCGATGCTCTCTTCCAGGTTCATCCTCCCGACTTCACCAACGGCGTTGGCGTTCGCGAAGCCCTCCATGACCACGGCGCTCACGCCGAGCCGGGAGAACACGCGGCTCGCCACCAGGCCGGCGACCCCGCCACAGAAATCCACGACTATCGTGGCGCCCGCGGACTTCTCTCTATCCACGGCGCGTTCCAGACGCTCCACGAATTGTTCCACGACGCGGCCTGGGTAGATCAACTCGCCTATGTCCCCGTTGTAGGCCCTTCGGTACTCCTCGCGTACAAACGCCTTCTCTACGGATCTCTGATCCCCCTCCGTCATCGGGGTGGCGTCGGCAGAGAAGAAGAGGATCTCGACATCGTCAGGGTCGCTGCCCGCACGCACGTGCGCCCCCGCCGAAGACTTGCCTGCGAGCACGTCGTGGCGGACGACGCCCGCGTGTGCGGCCCTCAGGTCCCTTATGTTTATCCCGGTGCCGAGCAGGGCCGCGGTCATAGCCCGTTTGGCGACCTGGGCCGAGAGCGAGGAGTCGCGTCCCAGCGTAACGACTGCTCCGGGGTCGAGCGTGGTGCCGAAGGAGGAGGCGAGACGGGTGACGAACTCGGGGGTGAGGTCCACGTTGAACTTGCCGCTGACTACGCCGCGCTTGAACACCGTGCGCAACCCCATGGTCTCGTAGATCAGGGACTGCGTGACGTTGGCACCGCTCTCTATGGTCTTGTGCGGATAGACTTTTACGTCGGGCGCGATGGTGGCGCCCTCGCCGACTATGACGTCGTCCCCGAGGGCGCTGCGCTCGAGGATGCGAGCCCGCGCCTGGACGTAGGAGTTGCGGCCCACGAGCGTGTCTTCGAGCTCGGCCCCATCTCCTATGTATGTGCCCTCGGCGACCACGCTGCGCTCCACCCTGGCTCCGGCGGAGATGACGACGTTGTCCGCGATGACGGTGTAGGGGCTGATAGTAGCCCCCTCATCGACACGCACGTTCTCCCCGATAACCACGGGCCCTTCGAGCTGGTCGTCGTCCACCTGCGCCCTGCGCCCGACGTAGATGTTCTCCCTCAGGCGGGTGCCAGGCGGCCTGACCCCCTTGACCTTACCGTCGAGCACGTCGCGCTGGGCGCTCGCGAACTGCTCCAGGGTACCGATGTCCTCCCAGTAATCGTCCGTGACGTATCCGTAGAGCGGACGCCCCGCTTCGAGGAGCTTCGGGAACAACTCCTTCGAGAAGTCGTACTCTCCCTCTTCGGGGTCGGGGATCTCACCCATCACCGACGGTTCGAGCAGGTAGATGCCCGTGTTCACGGTGTCGGAGAAGACCTGCCCCCAGGCCGGCTTCTCCAGAAAGCGCGAGATACTGCCGTCCTCCTCGATTATGACGATACCGAAATCGAGAGGGTTCTCGACGC
>DASSJP010000648.1:0-7970 GCA_035691165.1 Rubrobacter sp. | reverse complement strand
CTCCCTCAAGGGTTGAGGCCGTACTTCGCTTCTACCTGCACGAACGCGCTCGGTGGGTGTCGTCCCTTTCGTCCGGTTCGGGCCGGGGGCACCGTATCTACCAGCACAAACGCCTCCCCGGACCGAGTGAGGAGGGCGCGTTTGCCGTCACCTTGCCGTCAGCGCCACCCGAACAGTTGATCCGCCGCGTCGGCAGCGTCCAGTCCATCGACCGGATGACGGCCGAGTAGGTGTCCATCATGAAGCTCGTGCTGGAGTGGCCGAGTCGCTCGCTCACGGCCTTCACGTGGACACCGGCGGAGAGCAACTGCGTGGCGTGCGCGTGTCTCAGATCGTGGAACCTCGTCCTCGGCACTCCCAGCTCGGCGACAACTCGGCGGAAGTCGCCGAGGACCGTCCAAGGAGACAGCGGCTGCCCGATGCCGTCGTCGAACACGATGTCGTGCTCGCTCCAGACGTCGCGGAACGCCATCTTCCCCTCGCTCTGGCTCGTGCGAGGCAGGCTGGCAGTTTCCGCACTACGCCGAGAGCGTCGGATGACGACGAACTCGCTGCCGCGTCGTACTTGTCGAGGGTTCAAGAAGCTGAGCTGTTGTTGGGTGGAGTCGCGCTGGCTCGCGCCAGACCCATGCAGCCAACGAATCGGAGGGTTACCTCGGCGCCTGGAAGGCAAGCTCTGAGATCCCGGGGGACACCCTGGTCGCCTCGGCAGTCATCCTCGTGCCGTCGGGCGTCGAGGTCGACGCGAACAGCAGCAGGCCCTCCTCGGAGAAGCACCACACTTCGTTCACCTGCGAGCTTCCCGTCGCCGAGAAGCAGGTGGCGGATGAACGCGCGATCGTCCGCGTGCCAGTCCGTGTCACCGGTCCCCCTTCCGAGACCCCGATCCGCTCCAGGATCCGTTCGGGTTCGGTGACGAGTGGTGCGAACGCCGTCTCGGCGGCTGCGCCGTAGGGCGAGAGCTGGATGCACCGCTCCCATCTGGGGTGGACTCCACAGCGGAACGAGGCCGACGGGGTGGCTACCACGGCGAAGGCGTCTTCTGCCGTAACCAAGTCCATCCGCCACCGTTCCGGTGGGTTCCAGGCGAGCGCGACCGTCCCCGATCGGTTACAGATCGCCAGCAACTCTTGCCGGTCGGTGCTGAGCCCGGACATCTGCCGCAGGCACTGATGGGCCGAGGTAGGTCCCCCCGGGGGTCTATCGGTCGTGCGATAGGTGATCGTCACGGGTGGAGTCTCGAACCACAGGCTCCCCAGGAGCGATAGCTCGGCGTCCGCGCTCATCGTCGCGACCGAACGACCGGACGAGCGGGTCCCCGGCACTCGGTCGGGGGCGGTGTCGCAGGCTACCCCGAGCATGAGGACCGCTGTCAGGATTGGGATCGACCCGCCGACCCTCATTCGAGTCGAGTTAGCAAGGGAGAGCGCGTTCCTCAGCATCGTCCGATCGTGACCCTCCTGTGGCGATCGGACCGTACGCCGCCGAGCGCGGCGATGCAGTGACGTGCGACACCGATGAGTAGAGACCAGTTCGCGCGTTCACTCCGTCCACGCTCTCACAGGCCCGAAGAGCCGTAGCTCTTGGTCGACGACAGGATCGACCGGCGGCTGCGGGGAAAGCTTGGGCAGTGGTCAGTGGCTCGGCGTGCCATGCTCGAATCGTAGAACCCCGTGGGGTGACCAAGTGCCTCAATCGGGGGTTTGCCGCTCTACCGAGCGCGGCAGAGGATACACGCGTGAACATCCGTGACACGCGGTACGCGAAGGCGTCGGACGGCGCCTACATCGCTTATCAGACCGCGGGCGAGGGACGGATTGACCTCGTATGGAACCTCGACTTCTTGGGCAACATCGACCTGGTCTGGGAGTGGCCTGGCCTGCGAGGGTGGCTTGCCGGCCTCGCCGCCCTCTGCCGGGTCATACTCCACGACCGCCGAGGCACCGGGCTCTCCAGTCGGAACGTGGCACCGCCGAACCTCGAGACGCGCGTGAGCGATCTTCGCTCGGTGCTCGACGCGATCGGCTCGGATCGACCCGTCCTCGCTGGGTATGCGGAGGGAGGTGCGCCGAACGTCCTGTTCGCAGCGACCAACCCCGAGCGCGTCCGCTCGATCGTATGGCTCGCTCCCTTCCCTCGGTCTTTGTGGGCACCGGACTTCCCGTGGGGCGCGATGCCCGACTACATCAAGCTCCAGGACAGCAATCTCGACCAGTGGGGTAGCAAGGAGTTCGGGGCAGCATGGGCCGAGAGCGAATCCTGGTGGAGCGAAGGGTTCGAGCCGTATCGGGAGAGCCTTCAGATGATGGGCATGATGAGCCGGCAAACCACGACCCCAGACGTCGCGCGCGAGAGCGTCCGTATCTGGCGCGAGACCGATGTCCGGGGGGTGCTTCCGTCCGTCCGGGCGCCGGCCCTGCTTCTCGCGGATGAACGGATGCTGGAGGACGTCGAGATTGCGGAGTACGTCGCGTCCCTCATGCCGGCAGCAGAGGTCGCTCGCTCGCCTAGCCTTGGTCCGGAGGGATACGAGTTCAATCTCGACCTGGTGCGACGATTCCTCGGGGCTGAACGACCCACCCTTGATTACGACACGATCCTTGCCACGGTCCTATTTACCGACATCGTCGGCTCGACAGAGAAGCAGGCGTCGCTCGGAGACCGGCGCTGGAGAGACCTCGTCGAGAGTCATCACGCGATCGTGCGAGAGGCGCTCGGCCGCTGGCGGGGGGTCGAGAACGATACCGCAGGCGACGGTTTCTACGCGACCTTCGACGGACCGGCTCGAGCGATCGTTTGCGCCCTCGAGATCACCGAACGCGTCAGAGAACTCGGGATCGAGGTCCGAGCCGGTCTGCACACGGGCGAGTGTGAGCTTATCGATGGTAAGTGCGCGGGCATCACCGTCTCGATCGGTGCGCGGGTGGCGGCGAACGCTGGGCCGTCCGAGGTGCTCGTCTCCCAGACCGTGAAGGACCTCGTTGCAGGTTCCCGTCTTAGCTTCGAAGTTGCGGGCGACTACGAGTTGAAGGGCATCCCCGACCGATGGCGCCTTCTTCGCGTTCTGCCTGGAACAGCGTAGGGCGGGAGCATGAAGACGTGGAGCCACTCGGCCCGGGGAGCTGGACCAAGGGCGTCTACGCGTTGACGTAGCCTCGAGCTCGTCGGGTCTCATGGTCGCGGGCTACGCGGACCCTACGCCCCCGGCGCGCATCCTCGCTTAGAGCGCTGAGCCCTCCTGCATCGCCTGCATGTTCTTCATCATGACCGCCTCGGCCGTGCGGAGCTCTTCGGTTGGGCTGAAGAACACGAACTCGGTGCCGGGCTCATGCTTCACCGGGATGTGGCCAGGCGGCGTGTAGAAGGCATCGCCGGCCTCGAAAACCTCATCACGGTCGGCGTACCGAGCGGTCATCTTGCCCTTGAGGACGTAGCCCCAATGCGGGCACTGGCAGCGGTCATCCGGAAGCCCTTTCATGAAAGGCGTCGCATCGATGTCCTCGAGGATCGACGTGAAGCTCACGGTGTAGCCGTCAAGCTCGTCGCGCAGATCAACCACCGGGCCAGCTTCCTGGCGTTGTGGAGCGCTGTCCCTTGAGACCTTCGGCATCTCCATCCCCCTTCGTGTGGGTCGTTACGCGCTAGATGCGAAAGGCTACGCCGTCGAGAGCTCCCTTCGTCGCGACGCCTATACGCTCTCGAAAAGCGACCGGCGTCAGGCATCCAGGTTCGCCGCCTGGATTGAGGCCGGTCCAGATGGAACTTGTCGGCCGATCGGGCAGTGGCGCTACGCTGAGCCGAATGAGTCCGGAATCCAGCGGCATCGTCGATCCACGTGAGGGTCTGGTGCGGGAGTACCAGCGGGCAGTCGAAGACCTACGACGCGACCTGGGAGACCCGCAGACCCTTGGCGACAAGTGGCGGTTCTGGAGGGCACGCCGTCGTCTCTGGAGGGAGAAGGTCGTCCTCCCAGCTCGAAGCGCTAGGTGGTAGTTCCCTCGGCCTCCGATCGACCACGGCAAGAACCGCACCCCCGGCGGTCGCAAGGACCCCAAGACCCGTTTCCAGGCCACGGACACCGAAGACGGCGGGCTCGACATCGCACCGATGGGCAGGCACATCGACGAGGGCGTACTCGAGGGCATGGAGGACGCGGTGCGGCTCATCTCCGAGACCGACGGTGGGATGGGCAGGAACCAGCAGAAGACCGCCCTCGGGGAGCTTGGCTACGGGGGGAGACCACCGATCGGGTCTTCACCGAGCTCAAGCAGGAGGATCCGGCGCGGGTTCAGCAGGTGGAAGGCGAGGTCATCGGGCCCGACGGAGCGCGGCGAAAGGGGCGTCCATGGGTGCTGGTGGTCAAGTAGGCCCCAAGTAGGCCCGGGGCCCACTAGGTACAGCCAGGCCCACGAGGCCCACCCCTTCTATAAGAAGGGGACACGGGCCTGGTACCTACTTGGGCGAGGGCAGTTCAACCAGGCCCGTCGTTACGAAGGTCGACGTCGTGATCGCGCGACTACTCATCGGCATTATCCCGGCGACGATACAGGTAGATCACCGCGACAATAGCGATCACGCCTTGCGCGAGCAGGGCCCCCGAACCGTGGCAAAGGGGCGTTACGAGGCTTGTGCACCAGAGCAACCCGAGGACGCCGGCAGCGAGGATTATCGGGGCAAGGATGGCAAGCACCACCATCTTTCGCACGATCGAGGGCCCGCCCTGGTTCATCCGGTGTTTGCCCACGTCGCTCCGTCCGCTACTGGTTTGGCGAACTTTCGCGCTTCGGATTCGCCACCTGGGGGGCTCATTGGCCAAGATCGCGGTCAACAGGCGACTGCCGGCGAGCATGAACAAATAGCCAAGTACGACGCTGGTCGTCCCGCCCGCCCGGTCGTGAAGATGCACGAAGTTGACGATCCCGGCGACGACCAGGGCAACGCCGCCGAGGAAGGCCACAGCGCCGAAACCCCTCATGACCAAACCGCCAACGAACATCACCGGGCTCTCTCTGCTGCTCCGGGGATTCTCTTCGTGTTGGGTCATGTCATCGGAACATCGGCAAGAACAGATGCTCGCCTGAACCGCGATGGTCAGCCTCTGGCGCTCTGCAGCCAGTCGGTCGGCGCCGTGATCGGCGGATCGGATCGGCGTTTTTCCCCGCCCCATGTCACGAGAGCAGTGCCCAGGCTTCGCGAGAAAAGCGCCCCCCGCTGAGTCGCTGAGATGAGGCCGGCGTGAAGATGGCCAGACGCCGCTCGTTCAACCCAGATGGCTCCCAAGGGCGGTCAAACTGGTCCCGATACACCGCGAAACACCCCGAACGAGCCGCCTTCTACAAGTTCTCGGCTTGGACGTGGGCTCGCCACCAACAGCTCCAAAGGGAGCGCAACTGCCGGATCTGCGGCGAGAAGGCCAACGCCGTCGATCGCGTCATCCCCATCAGCCAAGGCGGCGGACCCGGACAACCTGCAGTCATTGTGCAAGAGGCATCACGACACGAAGACCACGCACGAGGGTCATGCGGGCATGAAACGGGCGGCGCGGCAAAGGAGGAATCCGCCATGAGGCGTTGGAGGGTGATGCGGCGTCCCTGAGCCGTCATACCGTCGTGAAGGGAAGGGAGAGAGCGATGTTCGGTCTCAAGAGGAAGGGGCCTAGCAAGGCGTTCGACATGCCGACGACCGCCTCGGACTCCATCCGCATGGGCGGCATGGCACTTTCTTCTGACCGGCACGAGAAGGCGTTAGACCGCCCCTTTCACCGTGCCGCGCGGGCTCCCGATGCGCCGAAGAGGCCGATCAGCTTCTAGTCCGAACGGGTGAATAGGCGCGCAGGCAAGTCTGGAGAACTGGCTCGACCAGGCCGATCATCGGGGCCGTGGCCCGGTACCTGCCGGGCTTGTTCTTGATCCGCTTGTTGTAGGCGCCGGTGTCATTGGTGGTGGTGCTCCCCACGGTCTTCCAGTGCCCCGAGACGCGGCGCTGGATCTTGACCGGAACGCTCGCCACGCAGACGGTCGAGTCGTCGCCTTCGGTCGTCAGGCTGACCATCCCTCGAGCGACCAGGTGCTCGCGTAGCCTCAGCGTCACGCTTCTCGGCTGCTCGAGCGGGAAGAGGTCGCAGTCGGGTGGCACCACCTCGAAGCGGGTATCGCTAAGAACGGCCCCCTCTCCAACCACGTCGTTGAACGTGCTCACCCGAATCTGTCCGTCGATGGTACCGGGCGGCACGAGCACCGTTAGTCGCGTCGGGGTCTCCGGGGTCCCCGTATGCGTCGCTGTGGCCGTGTACGGCGCGAAACGCACGTCGCCCCCGACGGGAGCGGTCGTGGGCGTGCCGGAGCTCTTGAGGAGGTTCGTCCCGATGATCACCACGATGCCTCCCGCCGTTCCACCACATGGCGCGAAGTACGTGATGGTTGGGGAGCAACCCCCCGGGTTCGCGTTGGTGAAGTCGGTCGGACTGCTCGCCGTCGCGCTCGCGTTGGTGACATGGATCGTTCCGCTCGCGTCTCCGGCGACCGTCGCCCAGATCTCTTTCCCCGAGACGACCTTGAACTCGGACACTGGCGTTCCGCCGATATCGACACTCGTCACGATCGGGTCCTTGAAGTTCGTTCCTGTGATCACCACCACGCACCCCGCCGGGCCGCTGGTCGGCGAGAACGACGAGATGGTCGGGGAGGCCGCGGATGCCGGGGGCTCAAGGCCGAGCATGAGCGAGGCAGCCGCGACTCCCGCCCCTGTCAGGCGTCGACCGAGGCGTCGCCTTGCCAGAGTCATGCCTTCGTCCTCACATTCCGCAAGCCAGATTCAGTCCGGCGTCTCGAGGGGCTCTGGGAGCTCCGGGGCACTCGCCTTCGTAATGGAGGACGGCTTCGAATGGCCAGGGTTGCTCTCGGCTCTCGTCCTCGCGCAGCATGCCGACGAGCACCGCCCGGAGCGTCCGATCCTCCTCGCAGTCGATCTGCAGCTCGGCGAAGGTAGCTTGAATGTTCAAGGTCATCAAGCGGAAGAGGAGTTGGCGTCATGGTCAACGGCAAAGAAGGCGACCACCCGATAATCGACGTCCTCCATTACGGCAAGGCGGTGTTTGGCGATCCGATCGAAGACCTCATCCGACAGCTCGATGACTTCGGGGAATTGAAGAGCTACATAACGGCGAACTGGGCGCTGGAACAGTACGGCGCTTACTTGGAAGCTCTACAGTCCGGGGACCGACAGGGAATCGACGGCATCAGGAGGTACCTCCGATTCTCCCTCGAAACGGAGCTCCAACGACCTCGGGACGAAACGAGGGAACCGTAGGCGACTGGCTCGCCGTGCGTTGGCCAGGACTTCCTCCAGCGCCGCCTAGCGCCCTCGGTCCGCCTCCCGCAGCATCCCGACGAGCACCGCCCCGGAGCGTCCGGTCCTCCTCGCAGTCGATCAGGAGTTAGGAGAAGGTGGCTTCGATCGCGTCCTTCGATGTCGGTTCCGTCACTACGTGTACCTCACCCGAGGGTCGAGGAACGCATAGGCGACGTCGACGATCAGGTTCGCGACCGCGATGAACAACGTGGCGAAGATGGTCACACCCATCACGGACGGGAAGTCGTTGCGGGTGATGCTCTGGACCGCGTACTGACCGATCCCTGGGAGGTTGAACACCTTCTCGGTGATGAAGGCGCCACCCAGCAGGAGGCCCAGGTCGAGGCCGAACATCGTGACGACCGGGGTGAGCGCCGCACGTAGGCCGTGCTTGTAGATCACCCGCTTCTCCGACAGGCCCTTGGCGCGGGCCGTCCGGATGTAGTCCTCGTTCATCGTCTCGATCAGGTTGCCGCGGACCATCCGGGCGTACAACGCCGCGGACGTGAGGGCCAACACGAGCCATGGCAGGATGAATCGCCCGTGCATCACCGCTTCAAGCACCGACTCGCCGATCGGGATGCCCGAGGCGGGCGCCCATTGGAGCTTGAACCAGAATA
>DASSJP010000647.1:0-6085 GCA_035691165.1 Rubrobacter sp. | reverse complement strand
TCTTTCGCTGTATCGCGAAGCTTCTTCTCTCAACCCCCTCGCAAGAAACCTTGGCCGCGAAGTCATGAGGATGGAGCGCCAGACGCGCAAGTAGAATCGAGTAAGACGCTCAAACTTCAGCTACCACGGACAGCTCGGGCACGCAGTCTGGTCGTACCCCGCTGAAAGGTCTCCCACAAAGGCGTCAGGAACTTGCGGTCACTGGGACTCAGGCCGAAGGCCAACAGGAGTACCGCAAACAGCGCCAGGAAGAGAGAGCTGAAAACAAGCACGGTGGGTATTGGGGAGGTAAATGGAAACTCCAATTTCGCCAGATAAACTCCGATGGCGGCAAGGGTCCCGGCGGCGATCGGCCTCACGTACTCACGGCTGTAGGGCCAGAATCCCAGTAGCCGACGGACGGCCAGGAGGCTGATCACATTCATCAAGAATATCGCGGCGGCGGTGGCGATGCCCGCGCCGAGAACGCCATACATCGGGACCAGAATGAAGTTCGCCGCCACTCCGATAACGGCCGAGCCCGCCGTCGCCATCATGAGCACGGTCTGGTGGCGGGTCATGGCCAGAATGCGCTGTGTTGGCCCTACCGAGGAGTTAAATAGCTGGGCCAGGGCTATGGCAACAAGCACCACCCATCCCGAGACAAACTGGGGACCTAGTATTTCCAGTATGTCCCTACCCAACAGCATGGTGATCAGGAAGATCGCGAACGCGCCTGAGAAGACCCACCGGGAGACGTCCTTGTAGAGACGACTGAGATCTTCCATGAGGTTCTTTCTGTAGAGGCTGGAGATGATCGGGGAGAATATCCCGTTGAACGCGAAGAGCACCAGCGCCGAGAGCACCGCCGTGCGAGCGGCGGCATTATAGATGCCCACCGCGCTCGCCGTTGCGAAGATGCCCAGCACGGTCACCGCCGTCCAACTGTTGATGCGCTGCGTGACGTTGGAAATGATCAGGGGCCATGAGTGGTTAAGTAACTTCCTGGTCTCGAACTCCGTGGAACTATTCCTGTCCGTCAGCCTGGGAAACATCCGCTTCAGGTAGTATAGAGCCGCGAGGGAGCCGGCCACGGTGGAGATGACGTAGGCAGCCGCCGCTCCCATTATTTGGGCCCCCAGCAGGTAAAAGACCACTATGAGCGTGAAGCTCACCACGGGCTGTATGACCTGCTGCACGTAGATTAGGTACTTGACGGTCTTAAATCCCACCGTGGCGTAGAGGGCCATGTTCATCACGGTCAGGAACGGCAGTGAGACCGAGAAGACCTTGAACATAGTCTCCAAAGGTGGCTTGTGAAAGACTCCGCCAGCGAGGAAACCCGCACTGAAGAAGATCAGGCACGCGATCACCATGCTCAACGCGAACGGAGCGACGAGAGCCAACAAGATGGTGCCGCGCACCTTGGAAGCGTCCTTCTCGGCCCTGTAGTACGCCACGTAGCGCACCACGCCGTTATCCATCCCGAACTGGGAAAGGACGTTGGTAAGCTCGACCAGCGTGATCGCGAGTACATAGAACCCGAGCTGCGCAGGACCGTACATCCACGCCAGAGCTACCTGTGTGGCGTAGGTAAAGATCCGTCCCATCCCCTGGCCCACGAAGCTTATTCCAGCTCCCCGGGCGATCCGGTTCACGTGCGCATCGTAGTGCTCTCTTTCGGGATGAGTACTCAACTATCGAATCCTCTTCTTCACTTGCATGCACGTAGATTCATACCATGATCCCTTCTTGGCTAGGATGTATACCTCAGCGCCCCAGACGCCGAGGTGGTCTCCTCTGCCACGAAGAAAGTATCAGGCTTGATGGGGAACACCACCCTGACCTCGCTGCCCGAATAGCGGGCGTTGGTGATACGTAAGGCCTGCTCAATGCTATCGGCCCGTACCGTCACCCGGAATCCGGTATCTTCCGGGCCAACCTCAACTGATATCCTGATCAAGAACCTCTACTCCCAAATCTCTCGACTTCAAGGTGGACGGATGATATCCAGCGTATCCGCGCAAACGGTGCTGATGTCTCAATAGGCGTCATTCCTGGTCATGAGGCACCACACGGTGCGGAAGAGGAGCACGATGTCCAGCCATACCGACCAGTCACGCACGTAGCGGGCGTCCATATTCACCCTCTGGGCGAAGGACGTCCCGTTACGCCCGGATACCTGCCACGGACCCGTGATCCCGGGGAGGACCCGCAGGATCTCGCCCTGTGTAGCTCCTATGTCATCGGACTCGCGAGGCAAGTAAGGTCGTGGTCCGACCAGACTCATGTCCCCGCGAAGGACGTTCCATAGCTGCGGCAACTCGTCCAGGCTGGTCTTGCGCAGGAAACGGCCAATTCGGGTGACACGCGGATCGTTGCGTAGCTTGTGGTACTTCATATACTCTTCTCTCGCCGCGGCGTTTTCTTTGAGCAACCGCCGCAAGGCAGCCTCCGCGTCCGGCACCATAGTCCGGAACTTGATGCACGGGAACAGCTTGCCATCGCGCCCCAACCTCTGGTCCGCATAGAAGATAGAACCACCGGATTCCGCCCACACGAGCAACGAGAGCGCCGCGATGAGAGGTAGGACGAAGATCCCTCCGATCAGTGTCGCCGCCAGGTCCATAGTACGCTTCAGACGCTGCGCCCAGGGGTTCAGCAGGTTGTGCTCGACCTCGACACCGAAGGTGCCGGCGAAGTCCCTGGCCACTACTGCAGAGTTGGTGATGCCTTCCAGGTTGGGGATCACCACGATATGCCGGACTGTGTCCTCGAACAGGCTCACGAGCCTCGCCAGGCGCTCGCGCCGCACGTAGGGCATGGCGAAGATGGCCGTTTCTATGCCGCGTTCCTTGGCCGCCTTAATGGCGTCGGTCAAGGTACCGCCGTAAGGGACGCCCTCGATCTCGCCCTCCGCCGGGGTCAGGTGGTCGTCGTAGACACCAATAGGTTTGAGCCCGAGTTGCCACTCACGGCGCAGGGCCTTCAACACGCGGGCCCCCGATTCGTGAGCGCCGAGCACCACAACGGGCTTTCCCCACGCGCCCAACGTCATCAGTGCGTACTTGACACCGTAACGTGCCATGGGCGCCGTCAGCAACAGGCCGAAGGAACATCCGAAAAGCATCAGACGAGAGATCGTGTCCTCCGCGTGGGAGGCGAGCGCGAAAACCGCGGTGATAGCCAACGTGGTGAGCAAGGCCAGTGTCTGGCGCCGCAGTTCCTCTATTTGTCCCATCCCATAGCCCGGGTAGAGGCCCGATAATCCGCGCAGTCCCACCCATGCAACGACATACGGGAAGAAGCCGACGACCGAAACGATCGACAGCCGGCCATGACCGAAGACCTGCTGTGCAACGAAGATCATCTCCCAGACAGCGGTGGCGAGCACAACGTCGGAGAGAACCAGAGCGGGGACCACTATTGCCTGACCCAGTAGCCCCTTGACCTGACGTCTCGCCGCACCCGAGAAAGGAGTCCCTGGTGTTGTGGCCGGCTGCGCGACGTTGGCCTCTATGGTGCTCGACACGACTGCGACGACCTCCTGTCAGGGGTCAAGGGTTTGTTAATGTGATGTTAAATAGGGTGCCTCTTGGCAACATCGGCCAGGTGGCACATTTCCCGATCCCGACTTACGACGAGAGCGATCATCGCGGACGCACGTGACGTTCTTCCGTAAGAAATATTGCGCCATACTGACGTGTTCCTGGAACTAGAAAGAGACTTGAAGGTCGATGCGAGCGTGCTGTGAAACGTCCACGATCAGGATGTGCTAGAGCTTATCCCGCAGTGTCAATGTCGCGCGAAAGTTGTTGGTTCGGTTCTTTCACTGCCTCGATGGCGTCCATCGTGAAATTGACGCGTTCCCAATTACACTCTACGAAACACGGAGGAGTGGCACGTCTGCCGAATGGCATCTCTTCTATAGGGCGTACGCATATTGCCCGAGGAAGTTAGAGCTATATCCCCAATAACCTAACCAGTACCAGCCCGTTCCAATAGAGGGCCGCCACACACAACCCTTCAAGCACCATTCCCACAACCCACAGTAGCGCGAGCACCACGGGCACCGGTTGCTCTAAGAACCGCTCGTAGCCCTGCGCTAGGTCCACCCGGAGCATTAGCCCTCCCGCATACTTTAATGGAGAGCATCCTAATTGATATAGACGCAACAAGCAAGCGAGTAGTAACGCCCGCGCCTCGAAAACCCGTAATGAAAGGACCAGGGCCCCGTAGGACCTTGGCCCTTTCCCTGCGCCCTCCAACCCATGAAGGAGGTCATCGCCTCCTGACCTTAAATCATCTTTGGGAGTCCACGCATCGGTAGAACGGCACATCTTCTTCGAGACGCACGAAAGAGGACCGGAACCCGAGACCAGCAGTAGTGAGCTTATCAAATATAGGCTACCTGGCCGATGTAGCGCTCGGGGTTAGAATAAAGAATTAGGATAATGCTGCAGCGCAAGGGGCTAGGGTCTTAGACCGACGGGTCAGTGGGTCCCTGACTCCTCGATGGGGCGAGGGTTATTCATCCAGGATACCCCTCGTCCCCCTCGCATTCTTCCGTTGCTTGGAGCGCGGTCATCGAGCGTATGAATATTCTCAGGCAGTAGCGGTGTAGCGAGTCGAAATCGCTCCTACACAATGGTGTAACGAATGGCTCTATCTCGCTTGGATTTGTGGGAGCAGACTGGTCCTGCGCAGCCATTGCCAGGCGCCTGCTAGAGCGCTTGCTACGGCGAACCTCCGAGGGCCCCCTTCTTCTACGAGCTTGAGCGAATTAGGGCATTAGAGAAAGGCCGGGGTCTTGATGTAGGACCCCGGCTCTCTGCTAGTAGTTGTTGGTACAGACGTTGCCCCTGAGGTTACGGTCGGTGATCCCCTCACGGTTGAGGTCGTTGCCCGAGACCGTCGCGTTCTTCTGTGTGCCACGGCCGGCCTCGCCTGAGTTGCGCAGAATTACAGCGAGCTTGCGACCATTGTGGACCATCGTGCCGTCGAGTCTCCTCCCGAAGACGTTGTCACGCACCGTGGCGTTGGCGGCGTCTGCAACAGCCACCCCGCCCTCGCCGTTGCCGTAGGAGCGGTTCCCTTCGATGAGCGCCGATACCGGGTCGTTCGGGTTCAGGTCGGGCTTCGGAGAGTTCTCGTAGCGAATGCCGAAGCGGGAGTTGCCCTTGGTTACGTTGTCGTGGAACCACACACCGTTTGCCCGTGCACGCACCGGGGCGCATCCAACATCGCACCACAGGCCGTTGCCGCCGTTGTCGTGGGAGTAGGTAGTGGCGACCTCGCAGGCGACGATACACTTGATACCAGCCGCCGTGTGACCGATGGTGGAAGCGTTCTTGCCGTTTGAGAAAAGCTCGCTGTCTGTGAGGACGCCCTGAGCCTGACCGATGCCGGGACCTTTCGCGCCATAGACTCGTAGGTGGTCCATCCGGAGCCCCGGTCCGCCGAAATTGGTGGTTATGCCCTTGCCCGCGCCCGTCGCCTTAACTTCTAACCAGCTAATTGTTACGGGGTCACCCTCCGTTTTCACGAGCGTGGTCATGGAGACGCGACGAGCCTTCTGGATGCCGACGACGGGGTCGGGGACGGTCGCGGGACCGAACTGTTTTGTGGTTCCCGTGTCTCCGACGAGCGTCTGGCCATCCTTGAGGGTGATATCGTTGTTGATCGTATAGAAGTACGTGCCCACACCCGCCTTGCCGTGAACCCGGATGGTGGCCCCGGCGGGAGCGGCGTTGGCTTTGGCGTCGAGGTCGTCTCCAGGGTTCACGTCTATCACAGTGCCGCTGCAGAATGCCGCGCTGGAGACCAGGAGGCCGATCAGCAGGGTCAGCATGATGGCTACGAGCCGTCCCACCACTATCTTTAGGTGGTTGGTTAGGGGTTTTCGAATCCTACTCCGCCCAGCACCATAAGTCGGCTCAATTCCATCAGGGCCAGGAAGGTATTCTTGGGCATACCTCCGGATATTCATGTTCCCCCCCTCCGCAGGTCATGCGGGTAATTCCAGCCAGCTCGATAGAAACGTGCTGGTCGAACGTTACTAGAAGCCTGTTATCGGCTCCTTACCCTAACGCTTCGAACTTACGTT
>DASSJP010000646.1:0-7191 GCA_035691165.1 Rubrobacter sp. | reverse complement strand
CTCCAAGCCAAAGCATGTAGGATATACGTGGAGGGCTCGAGCGAGGAGGCGTGGTGAGCCGGATCGAGTGTGAAGCCATCCTTTTCGATCTCGACGGAGTGCTTGTGGACTCCTCAGCGTCGATAGAGCGAACCTGGAAGATATGGGCTGCGCGTCACGGTCTGGAAGCCGCGCAGATAATTAAAGTCGCCCATGGACGAAAAGTTGAGGAGACCCTTCGAGAGGTTGCCTCCCACCTCGACACGGATGCAGAGGCGAGAATGTTGGAGCAGATCGAGATCGAGGACGCCGCGAACGTCTGGATGGTGGAAGGAGCTTGCGAACTACTGGCCACCCTCCCATCCGGCAGCTGGGCCATAGTAACTTCGGGTAGGCGGTCGCTAGGGACCGCCCGGATGCTTAACACAGGTTTACCGATACCACGAATTCTGGTAAGTGCCGACGATGTTGAGAACGGCAAGCCAGACCCCGCGTGCTACCTGAAGGCGGCCAAGCTTTTGAGCGTTGCTCCACAAAGTTGCGTAGTGATAGAGGATGCACCGCTAGGCCGCTCGATCGGCGGGCATGAAGGTGATAGCCGTTGTGGCAACGCATTCGGTAGATGATCTGTCCGCTGCTAATGCCGTCTCACGCGCCTTGACCTGTATTCGCGTTGAGGGGACAAGGAGCGATAAGCCGCGACTTTCACTACTGGTAGAAGAGTGACGCCACCGAGCGGTAACCGCAGTGGTCGAAGCACCCGCGGGTGTCCCTGCCCGGTGTAGCGCTTGACGGAGGATCGGCTCACCTCGAAGGAGCGGGCCGCCTCACTCTTTGTGGTACCCCGACGTAGATGGGTCCATGTGGACCTATCTACACCACAAGCGGCTCTAGGGCAAACCTTCCTCGATGGGAACTATGATCCCCTCTGTCAGCACGAACTCGGGCGGGGAGGCGACAAACCATGTGATGAAGTCTGCGACTCGCTCTGGTGGGAGGACTCGTGTCGGTGGGGCGTCGCCCGGTTCGCTCTGCCTGCGCTCCTCCGGAGAGAAAGCGCCCCAGTTGGTGGCCATCGCGCCGGGATACATTATGATCGCCCTGATGCCGTGCTCCCTACCTTCGTCAGCCAGCGCCTCGGTGAAGCCCGTGAGGCCGAACTTGGAGGCGCAGTAGGCCGAAGCGTTCGCCCAGCCCTTCTTCCCCGCCACCGAGGAGATGTTGACGATCGTGCCGCCTCCCGCCTCGCGCATGCGAGGGAAGGCCGCTTTGGAAAGCAAGAACGGCGCCCTGAGGTTCACAGAGAGAGTCCGGTCCCAACCCTCCACGTCCAGCTCCTCGACCGTGCCCGGTGAGTCGGTGCCGGCGGCGTTGACGAGCACGTCTATACGCCCGAACGCCTCGACTGTCTGCCCGACTGCCCGCGTCGCCTCGTCTTCTCTGGCGAGGTCCACGGGCAAGGCCAATGCCCGACCACCGGCATTCGAGGCCTCCTCTCTGGCGCTTTCGAGCTCCTCCGCACTTCTCGCTGCCAACGCGACGTCAGCTCCGGCAATGGCGAGGGAGATCGCGGTGGCCCTCCCCAACCCGCTGCTTGCCCCGGTGACCAGCGCCGCTTTACCCTGAAGCACGGGCTGTGGCTCGCTCATGCTCTCATCCTCCCTCTGATGCTATCGGCACGGAAGCATGACATGTGTGCGAGCTTGCGGCCAGCGTTCCCTGGTTTACCTACGAGACGTCAGCCGGCTCTTCCTCACGGCGCTGAGGCCCGACGAGGCCGGAGATCTGGGCCTCCAGTTCGTCACAGGCCTTTAGCACGAGGCGCAACCCTTTCTCTTCGGGGAGATGCCGGACATCGGGGACGTAATCTTCGAGGATGCCGGCCTCTGTGGTCGGATATACGCCCGTGGTACGACGCTGAAGGAGGACCCTGGCGAGACGCTCGTCTTCCACTCCGGCGAACTCCAGGATCGAGTCCAGGTAGGCGGCCACCGTCTCGTCGTTCACTCCTCCGGTTACCGCAGCGAGGAGTAGCTCCCCGCCGAGACGGCCGAACCCCGGCACCTTGAGCGTGTCCGCCGTGAACTCGAAGGAGCGCACTCCATCGTCCGGCACCACTTCGAGGCCATCCTGCCTGACGCGGTCCGCGACGCCGAGGATCATGGCGGCTGCGGTCAGGGTTACCTCGGGGTAGTTGCTGTCCATGCCGCGCAACTCCAGAGTTCCCTGGCGGTTCAGACGCACCGGGTTCCAGGCTGGTCTCAGCAGGTCTCCGCCTGCCTCGGCAAAGAGGCGCCTCTCCACGCCGGCACGGTCCATAGCGGTGAGCCAGGCCTCGTAGCGGTCGAACTGCTGTTTGATGAGGTGTTTCGCGTCGTCGGCGTATGGCAGCAGGGCTCCAACCTGGGGAAGGTCTGTGTAGACACCTTTCCACCCGAAGATGGCGCTGCCCCTGTAGTGGACCGTGCGGGCGGCAAGGCCCGTCGTCAGCCCTTCGAAATAAGGACACGAACGGGTGAGTGCCACCAGGGCGGGATCCAGAGCCGTCGCAAGGTTGTAGAGGTTCAGGATCTCATCCCGCGCTGCAACTGACGCTGTGGGGGAGATCCCTGCTCCGGCGTCCACCGTCCCTGCTTGCAACTCCAGATGCACGTGCGTGCCCGCGCACCTCCCTGCGTCTACGAACCGCTCGGACCCGACCGTGCTCGCCTGTATCCTGTAATCCAGCCCTTCACGGATAGCGGGCTCGAGTGGCAGGGGATAGGTGCCTAGCGGATACAGCCTGAGCCCCAGCGACCGCGCCGTACGCAGGGCAAGCCGCAGATTGCGCGCGTACTCGCGCTCGAGGGCGGAGAGGGTGTGGACGGGAGGTGTGTTTATCTCCACCAGACCCTTCACGAACTCGGGAGCGAAGCACGCGGCGCTACCGGATTCCGCTTCGGTCGCAGCCCGGCAGCGCTCCAGGAACTCGTCGGCCCGCTCCGATGTAACCCCGGAGCTCTCGAGCAGGAAGAATTCCTGCTCCAGCCCGAACCGTCGATCCAACAACCCGTCCCCTTCGCTCAACCTGTCCCGGAAGTTACGATTCATTTTCTAACTTTTCTGGACGGAACTCTACCCCAGAAGAGACCCTACTCTGGCCCGGAGGCGGAAACCCGCGCAGAGAGGACACCTGATGATCCTGTGGCGTGTCGAATGCAGAACAGGACATACTAGCGGCCAAGAGGCTTCTTCGAAATCGCCGGAGCAGGGTAAGTCGGAGAGTATGGCTAGAGAGTCAGTGAAAGACGAGCTTAGGGAGATCTTCGAGCTGCTCTTGCCGGAGGAAGGGCCCGAAGACGGTGGGTATGCGCCATGCCGAGACGCACTTGCGCTATGATGCCTTGTCTGTGGGAAATATAGCCCAGGGCAAAGATTAGGGAGAAACCGGCGTGAGCGCGACTGACGGCGCAAATCAGGATCGACCGGGATCTATTACCAGCGATGCATTACTGGCATGCCAGGCGCACGAGGCCTGGGAGAAGAAGGCCGTCTTCTGGGACGAGATGATGGGTGAGGGCAACGCATTCCAGAGGGTGCTCATCGGTCCCGCCGCAGAACGATTGCTTCAGGTGCAACCCGGCGAGACGGTGCTCGATGTCGCCTGCGGCAACGGGGTCTTCTCGAGGAGGCTCGCGCAGCTCGGGGCGAGGGTGGTGGCCATCGACTTTAGCCAGAAGTTCATCGAGCTCGCCAGGAACCGCACCGAGAAGGCTGGCTACGACGAAGCCGTGGAGTACCTGGTGGCAGATGCGACCGACGAGAAGCAGATGCTCTCCCTCGGAGAGGGGCGTTTCGATGCAGCGGTCTGCAACATGGCGCTGATGGACATGCCGGCCATCAACCCCTTGATGCTCGCCCTGAGCCGCCTTCTCAAACCGAGAGGCCGCTTCGTCTTCTCGGTGCAGCACCCTGCCTTCAACTCCAACGCGGTCACGCTGGTCTTGGAGGAAGAGGACAGGGACGGAATGGTGGTAGAGGCATACTCCGTTAAGGTGACCGATTATCTGCACGTGCCACACGGGATGGGCGGGGGGATGCCAGGGGAGCCTGTGCCGCACCCTTATTTCCACAGACCCTTGAGTGAGCTGTTCGGGGCCTGCTTTAAGGCCGGCTTCGTGGTGGACGGCATGGAGGAACCCTCCTTCGCGAAAGCGGAGAACGGCTCACGAGCTGCCACAAGAGCGCTCGATTGGGAGAACTTCGTGGGGATCCCACCCGTGCTCGTCGCGCGGGCGCGACAGGCCTGAGTCGGGCCCCAAGCGCTATTGCGTCTCCAGTGCCAACTCTCGCGGCATTCGTTCGCTTCCGATTCGAACAGGAAAACTCCGGAAAATATTGCTGCAATAACCTTCAGTGTGGCTCGTCAGAGCAGCGTTCGTGAGAAGGGAGTCCGAGGTCATGGAAGCGGAGAACGAAACGAGGGAGCAGGGCGGGACCGAGATCAGGGAGCACCTGGCTAACGAGAGGACGCTGCTCTCGTGGGTGAGGACCGGGATCAGCCTGATCTCGCTGGGGCTCGTCGTCGAACGGGCCGGGGCACTCGTGGATGCTTCATTGAAGGTTGGCTCCACCAGCTCTTCGGAGCTTTTCGGGCTCGCGCTGGCCCTGCTCGGGGTGCTCACGCTCGTCATGGGGACGGCGCAATTCCTTCGCTACCGGCGCAGGATCGCCACCGACGACTTCGTTCCCTCCGTAGTTGCTTACCTGGTGGTGGTCGCAGGGAGCCTGGCCTTCGCCGGGGTGTTCATCGTCTACGTGCTGTTCAGGTAACTCCCGAGCGTGTGCCGACCTGGCTACCCACCCACACGTAGCCGTCGGACCAGACCTCGCGCTTCCAGATGGGCACGACCTCTTTTATGCGTTCGATGGCGTAGCGGCTCGCCTCGAACGCCGGCCCACGGCGTGGCGCGGCGACGACTATGGCAACGCTGGCTTCGCCGGGATCTATCCTGCCCAGACGATGCACTATGGAGACGTGTCCGACGGTCCAGCGCTCCTGGATCTCCGCCCCTATCTCCTCAAGCTTCCTGTCGGCCATCGGACGGTACGCCTCGTACTCAAGGTACTCGACTGAGGCGCTTTCCGACTCGTCGATCCTAGTCGTGCCGACGAACGTAGCAATTGCGCCGCAGTCAGGCCTACGGGAGCCTTCGATCAGGGCTCCTACGTCCAGAGGCTCATCGACTATGGCGAACATCTAGCCACCTGAGACAGGCGGTAAGATAGCCACCTCATCGCCCGGCGAGACGCCTGCGTCCCCGCGCGCGTACTCGCCGTTGACGGCGAAGGCCAGCGTGTCGCGCATCGGGGCGAGACCGGGATGCCGCTCGGCTAGCAGCGGCCAGAGTTCCGCGAGGGTCAGGCCTTCATCCACGGGTAACTTGGTCTCGCGGGTCCCGGCCCTGTCGGCCGCCGCGCCGAAGAGCAGTACTTTGATCATGGCCTCATTCTATCCCGCCGGCTCGGGAACGTACTCCGGTCCGACTATGACTTTCAAGGTGTTGGGGATGATGGAGAACTCGGCGGGCTCGTCGCCAATGACCTCGCCGTCGGTCGTGAACTCGAGGCCTGGAGGCTGTGTCTCGACCCGGATCTCCTTCGCCCGCACGAAGAACACGCCGTCTTTGTCCAGATAGCTAACCTTCGCGAGCGACGCAGGCGCTAGCTGGAGCAGGTCAGCCATTCCCAGCGTCTCGATGACGACGACGTCGAGCAGGCCGTCCTCGGGGTTGGCTTTCGGGGCGGCGAGCCAGCCCCCGCCAGCGTAGCGGCAGTTGGCGACGACCACGTTCACCGCCCGCAATTCGCGCGGCTCGCCGTCGAGGTAGAGCGTGAGATCGCGCACGTCGAAATCCCTTGCGACCTCGAGCGAAGCCCGCAGATAGGACAGCTTTCCCCACCTCTTCTTGAATTCCCCCTCGTTGGCGTTGGAGATCTCCGCCCCTAGCCCCCCGGTCGCCACGTTTATGAAGAACCTCTCCCCGACCCCATCCGACCTCACACGCGCCACGTCGAGCTTCCGAACTCTGTTCTGGAGGATGACACCTTTTGCGAGATCGTGGTCCTCCGGGATGCACAGCGTGGCAGCAAGATCGTTGCCCGTCCCCGACGGGAGGATGCCGAGGGTTACGCCATCAGGGAAACCGGCCCCGCCGAGCCCGTTCACCACGTCGTTGATCGTACCGTCTCCCCCGGCGACAATGAGCAGGCCCTCACGCCACTCCTTCGCGGCCCGGATGGCATCGTCAGGCCCGTCGGTCTGGACCCACTCTACATCCAGACCGTCTAACTGGTTGCGTATCTCATCAGGGTCGTAGGCGCCGCCACGGGAGGAAGTGTTGCAGATTACCCGTGCTTTGGATTTCTCCATGGCGCGCCCTCTATTGCCTCCACGACCCTCCTAGTCTACCCGGAATGCCTCCGGTCTATTACTTACTCTAGGATGCGCGGCGTATGGACGCCTCGGGGCGCGAGACGCCCTGAACAGGGAGCCATACCTCGTAGTCGCTGTCGAGCTTGATGGCGACGTTGGCGCCGTCTTCGGAGACGTAGCGGACCTCCCCAAAACCGAGCGGCGTCCGTACCCGCTCACCAACGGAGAGCTCCGTTAGGAACGCCTCCCTGAGCGCCGCGACGTAGGCGAGCGCGAGTGAAGTACCGATGTGCGCTCCCTCGTCACGCCTGTCAGCGACAAGGATGCCGGCGATGCGATAGAGGTTCGCACGGGAGACCTGGGAGATCAGGCAAGCCCGCACCGTCTGCCGTACCAACTGCCGCTCGAACTCCGAATATTCCTCGCCACTCCTCCTCAGGATGTCCATCACCCTGGGAACCGCCCGCTGTAAAGCCTCCTCGACCGTCAACCCGTTGATCCCACGCTTGTAAACGTGCGGGTCCAAACGCTCCTCCTCCCGCCGCCGCGGAACGCTGAGCCAATCCTGCCTGCTGTTGTTCTTCGTCTCTGTCATGCACTCATTATACCTCACTGAAGCTAGTGAGACAATAGTGAATTGCCTGCAAAATAAGCAATTCAGCCTGTCAGCTAATCAGGAGGGACATGTAGGTCGATCACCTGGGAGGTGGGACAACTGATATGAGGGACTTTAGAGACATGAAGATCTGGGAGAAGAGTCACAGGCTTACTCTGGGTAACTACGAAGCCACCGGTAG
>DASSJP010000645.1:0-5152 GCA_035691165.1 Rubrobacter sp. | reverse complement strand
GGCGTGTAGTAGCGGCTCATCGGCAGATGATTTTCGGAGGGCCTGAGGTACTGGCCGATAGTCAGGATGTCCACGTCGTGATCCCGCAGGTCGCGCATCGTCTGGTGGAGCTCCTCTTCCACCTCGCCCAGGCCAACCATGAAACCGCTCTTGGTCAGGCCTTCAGGATTGAGCTCCTTTGCATAGCGCAGCACCTCGAGGGAGCGCAGATACTTCGCCTGCGGGCGGACCGCGTAGTAGAGGCGCGGGACCGTCTCGATATTGTGATTGAACGTATCGGGAAGGGCGTCGATGACGGTTTTGATCGCGTCGCGGTCTCCCTTGAAGTCAGGGGTCAGGACTTCGACGGCGCAGCCGGGGACGACGTCCCTGATCTCGCGTATCGTTTCTGCGAAGATCGAAGCTCCTCCGTCTGAGAGCTCGTCGCGGTTGACGCTCGTGATCACGGCGTGTTCGAGACCCATCTGCTTCGCGGCGTCGGCGACGCGGTGGGGCTCGTCGAGGTCGAGCTCTGTCGGTTTGCCCGTGAGCACGGCACAGAAGCCGCAGGAGCGGGTACATACGTTGCCGAGGATCATGAAAGTGGCTGTGCGATTGTTCCAGCACTCACCGATGTTCGGGCAGCGGGCCTCCTCGCAGACCGTATGGAGGTTGAGGCCGCGCATGGTCTCCTTGATGTCGCGGTAGACCTCCCCGTCGGGGATGCGTGCCTTGAGCCATTCCGGACGGCCGTGCGAGCCTGGGACTCCCCTCGATTGCTGACGGAAAGGCAGGTACTCCGTCGGCGTTCCGTCGGGCGGCGGTGATACCGGTCTGTCTTCCCAGCGGTGGCGGACCTCGAAGGTCTTCGTGCCGTCGTCCAGTACTTTCAGGTTGATCTTCCTGCGAGCCACGGCTCTCCTATCTCCCTCGCATTTTGCGCCTTATGGTATCGCACGGAGGCCATGCCGTGCCGTGTCCCCTATCGCAGAGAGGGGAAAGAGCGAGATCCCCCACCCCCAGCGCGTCCCGAAGCCCTCGTATTGGAATGACCTGACCCGTCCCGCCACATCGTGACGGAACAACACATACCGGCCCCTGTCTCCCGGATGGTTCGGGTCGTACACGTACACACGCGTCTCCTCGTCCTCCTTCTCAATACGGTAAGGCGCGACGGCGTGGGCTCTCATAAGACACCACAAGAACCTGCGATTGGCAGCCGGTCCGAAGCAGAGGATATGTGGGTCCGCACCTGCCAGCCGGAGTCTGCCCAGAATACCCTCAGGCCTTCCGCCGCGCGAACGCAGCCAATCCACCACAGCGGCGAGCACAGCACGCGGCCCGTACTGCCGGATGTGGTAACGACGAATCTCGCCGAGTAATTCGGGAGAGGGTGGCAGTCCGGCCAATGGTGGCTCCGACGCATCCGCCGACTGCTCAGCGAATCTGCGAAGCGCCATGGTGACCATGCCGAAGCACAGGCCCTTGCCGTAAAGAAAGGCGCCGAGCCTTCGAAGAAGCGGGCCGCGTCCACTTCCAATTGCCACCTCTCCGACAGGGTTTCGGAAGCCGATGCCGTCGCTGGCCGGGTCGAAGGCACGCTCCGACAGAGAATGCTGGCCGGTAACCACGTCGTCAGTCAAGCAGGATGCTCCGTCGGAAGTCCGCAGAGAGATAACTATCCAGGATCGGTCGCGCGGTTTCGATCACATCGAGGTCCGGCAGCTCTTCCGGGCCGAAGAACCGCAATTCCTCTGACTCATCGCTACGCCGGAGCGTCTCGAACCCTTCGACCTCCGTCCTGAACACGAAGGCGACCAGCCGCACCACGTTTCCGTCAGGATAGCTGACGATCCGGGACGGGTCCGAGAGAACCCCGTACAGTTCTTGGGACGCCACAACGAGCCCCGTCTCCTCGCGCACCTCTCGCCGCAAAGCATCTTCGAGGGATTCTTCGACGTCCACGCCTCCGCCGATCAATCCCCAGCGTCCGCAGTCGCTGCGACGCTCCAGGAGCAGCGCGCCGTCGCGTTCTATCAGGGCGAGCACCCCGACGCCGATGGGACGGTTGGGCCGGGGAGTATCGGTAGACCTGTAGAAGAACTTTGCTTTGGAAGTGTCAGGCATCAGGTTTCAGGAAAAACTGGGGGCGCGGGCACCATGCGTCGTGCAAAAGGGGCCGCCACACGCGGCCCCTCCTGACGGCTGATGCCTGAAACCTAGATATGAATCGGATGCCCTTCCACGGCCATTGCCGACTCGCCGACGATCTCTGCGAGGCTCGGGTGCGGGTGGATCGTCATTCCGAGTTCCTCGGGCGTGCCTTCGACGAGCTTGGCGAAGACGCCTTCGGTGATCAGGTCCGTCACCTTGGGACCGATGGCGTGCATCCCGAGGATGAGGTCGGTTTCGGCGTCGGCCACTATCTTGAAGAAGCCGTTCGGCTCGCCCTCGATGAGCGCCTTTCCGATAGCCCTGAATGGGAACTTGGACTCCTTGACCTCGTAGCCCTCTTCCTCGGCCTGCGCCTTGCTGAGCCCGAAGGAAGCGACCTCGGGGCGGCAGAAGGTCACGCGAGGAACGAGGTCCTGGTTCATGGGCATCGGGTTCTCGCCCGCCATGTGCTCGACGGCGATGATGCCCTCGTGCCCGGCGGCGTGGGCCAGCCAGTAGCCCCCGATCACATCCCCAGCCGCATAGACTCCGTCCTCGCCTGTCCGTCCGTACCCGTCTACCTGGATGATCCCACGGTCGTCGAGCTCGACGTTGGTCACGTCGAGGTTGAGGTCCTCTGTAACGGTCCTTCGTCCGACGGCGACGAGCAGCGCCTCGGCCTCGAGAGTCTCTTCTCCGTCGTCCCCTCCCGCCACCGTGATCTTGACGCCGCTGTCGGTCTTCTCGAGGCTCTCGGGATCGGCCTTGGTGCCGGTGAGCACCCTCATTCCGCGGTCCTCGAACTCCTTTTCGAGGGCTGCTGAGATCTCCGGGTCCTCCAGCGGCACTATGCGGTCGAGCAGTTCGACGACCGTGACCTCGACACCGAAGTCGTGGTACATGCTGGCGAACTCGACGCCGACAGCGCCCGAGCCAAGGACGATGACGGACTTGGGATAGCTCTCGTCGTTAGTAACGATATCGTCCGATGAGATGACTTTCTCGCCGTCGAACTCGAGCCCAGGCAAGGTGCTTACGGCTGATCCGGTGGAGATCAGGACGTTCTCGGCCTCGAGCTCCTCCTCGCCGTCTGCTGTCTCCACTTTGATCTTCTTGGGCTCGACGAAACTGCCGACGCCGTTGTATACGGTGACCTTGTTCTTCTTCATGAGGCCCTGCACGCCCTTGCGGAGCTGGTTTACGACCTGCTCGCGGCGCTTGGCAGCCTGCGGATAGTCGAACTCGACGTCGCTGATCTTGACTCCGAAGTCCGCGCCGTTCTTGGCGTCGTGCAAGAGATGGGCCGTCTGGAGCAAAGCTTTTGTCGGAATGCAGCCAACGTTCAGGCACGTGCCGCCCAGATGACCGCCTTCCCGCTTGTCGATCAGGGCCACCTTCATCCCGAGCTGGCTGGCCCGGATCGCCGGTATGTATCCACCGTTCCCGCCGCCGATAACTACGAGGTCGAACTTATCCGCCACCCCTATCTCCTTTCACGTTTACCACAACGATTCTAACGTTCCCTCTTCTCCGGGGCCATCTTCCCGCTGACACTCTGGACAGAAGTGCGACGGCCTCCCACCTACCTTTTCCCGAACTACCTCTCCTTCACACCCAGGACACGGCCTCCCGTGCTTCTCGAAGACCCGCAGGTAGTTCTGATGCTCGCCGGGCCTGTCCAAAACGTCCCGATACAGCCTCACCGTCGTCCCCCGATGCTCCACGCCGGCCGCGAGGTTCGCCCGGATCGCCGCGTGCAACGCTTCCCATTCCCCTTTCGATAAGGTGTTCGCCTTCCTTCGGGGATGCAGCCTCGCATCGTACAGGATTTCATCCGCGTAGATGTTCCCGATACCGGAGACGACCTTCTGATCCAGTAGAAGTGGTTTGATCTGGGCCCTCCGCGAACCGATGACACGTTGCAGATACCCGGCATCGAACCCTTC
The DNA here is from genome assembly GCA_035691165.1 of Rubrobacter sp. Lineage (GTDB taxonomy): Bacteria > Actinomycetota > Rubrobacteria > Rubrobacterales > Rubrobacteraceae > Rubrobacter_D. The sequence goes on along the minus strand of DASSJP010000645.1, from coordinate 1,073 downwards.
TTCCAGAGGCTCTGGTCCCAAAGGAGAGAGCCGCTCCTCGAGTTCCCCGGCATCGAGCAGCCGCGCCCGCGTGAAGCCCGTCTCGTCCCTGAGGAAGAGCCTCCTGTCACGGTCGAGGTGCAAAATGAGCATGAGCGCCGTCTTCGGCTCCTCCACCGGAGGCACCAGCAACAACTGGCCCCCGATCTTGAGCTGAAAGACGAGCGAGTCTCCCGAGTCAAGCTCCAGGATTAGATGCTTGGCCCGCCGCCGCGCCCCTGTGATGAGTACACCTTCGAGCCGGCGTGCGAACTCCTCCGCCGAAGGGTGCTCCACGAGCGACAAGTCGAGGACCTCGGCGCGCTCTACTTTCGAGCCCACGACGAGATCCCTCAGGTCCTCCTTTATGGTCTCGACCTCTGGCAACTCCGGCATACGCGTATCTTTACCCGCGTTCTGCGCTATCTAATTCCTGCCATCTCATGCCGGCTTGCGCGCCTCGAACGCCGTGTGATTCCCACCCAGAGAATAGTCCCCGTAGGCGCGCACGGTCCTTACCAGGAAGCCCACTTCGCCGAGCGCGGCGGACAGCTCCGACGGGTCGTACAACCGCACGCGGTGCACCTCGTCTTCGCGCCTGTAGTGCTCCCCCACCTTCCTGAAGCTGACGATGCGGCGCTCCATAGTCCCCCGCTCGGAGTCCTCCTCCCTCTCGGAGAGCACAGCCCAATCCTCCCCCACGCGAAAACCCTTCGTCGTTGTGCCTGGCGGCACCTGCCCCGGGCCCAGGACATCGAAGACGAAGGCGCCACCTGGGGCGAGCGCCTCGAAGACGCGACCGAAGAGTGGCCTCAGACCGCCCGCCTCCTCGTCGAACAGGTAGTTGAGCACCTCGCTGACAGCCGTCACGGCCTGGCAAGGTGGGATCTCCGCCTCGTACAGCGAACCGACCCGGAACTCGGCCTCGGGCACCCTCCTGCGCGAAAGCTCGATCATGGCCTCCGAGATGTCGATCCCTAGCACCTGGTAGCCGGAGTCCACGAGCTCGCGCGCCCACTGTCCGCTACCGCATCCCAGATCGACCACGAGACCAC
>DASSJP010000644.1:0-4238 GCA_035691165.1 Rubrobacter sp. | reverse complement strand
GCCTCGTTCGCCCCGGTAACCTTACGAAAGTAGCTTACGTCCGCGGCAAGGATCGGCACATCCCCCAAATGAGCCATTTTTATCGTTGCTTGTTGAGGCGTTCAGTTACTAGAACTGTAGCTTGTGTGTTTCTAATAGTGTTGGCAACATGTTCGTGGCGGGCGCGCCTTCAGCCCTGGTGCCAGGTCGTCCTCTCACTTGCAGGCTGGCGTCTGCGTGGCCTCTCGCCCATGTCGGGGTAACCGACATAGAGGTAGGCGACTATAGTGTCTCCCTTTCCGAGCCCAAAGAAGTCGCGCATGTAGGCGTGGTAGGCAACGGCGCCCGTGCGCCACATACTTGCGAGGCCGAGGGAGTGGGCGGTCAGTTGCATGTTCTGGACGGCTGCGGCGCAGGCTGCGTAGTTCTCCAGGGTCTCGACCTCGTCGCGGCCCGCCGCGGAGATAACAGCGATCACCACGGGCGCGCGGAAGGCTTTCTTGCGCTCGCGGCTGATCCTACCCGCCGCCATCTCCTCGTCCTCTCCCTCCGCCTCAGCCTGCAGACGCGCGGTCTCGGCCCTCGCCCGGGCCAGCTCGCCGCGTCCCTTGCCGATGAAGACATGGAAACGCCAGGGCTCGGTGATCCTGTGGTTCGGCGCATGCACGGCGCTCTGGAGGATGCGCTCGATGAGCTCTTCAGGCACAGGGTCCTTTCGCACGCGGCCCATGCTCTGGCGCGTCTCTATAGCGTGGATCACATCCAACCATGCTCCTCGAAGGACTGGCTCACGGAGCCAATTCTACCCGGGACGGCGCGGAAAATTCGGAAAAATTCACTTATCATGGCTGCAGGAGATACGCACAGGAGGGAACTACATGGCGAAGAGGAAAGTCACGGTCGTAGGCGCGGGCAACGTCGGAGGTACGACGGCCCAGAGGCTTGCCGAGCGCAACTACGCAGACGTGGTGCTCGTGGACATAGTAGAGGGACTACCCCAGGGCAAAGCGCTTGACATACTGGAGAGCGGTCCGATCCTCGGCTACGACTCGAACGTCACCGGCGCCAACGACTACGAGGAGACCGCAGGCTCGGACGTGGTCGTCATAACCAGCGGCAGCCCCCGCAAGCCTGGCATGAGCCGCGACGACCTGCTAAAGACGAACCAGAACATCGTTGGCAGCGTCACGGAGGAGGTCGTCAAGCATTCGCCCGAGGCGATCCTGGTAGTCGTTGCGAATCCGCTCGACGCGATGTGCCACGTCGCGATGGAGACCAGTGGCTTCCCACGCGAGCGGGTCATCGGCATGGCAGGCATCCTCGACACGGCCCGCTACCGCACGTTCATAGCCCAGGAACTCGGCGTCTCCGTGCGCGACGTCTTCGCGCTCGTCCTCGGCGGTCACGGGGACACCATGGTCCCGCTACCGAGCATGGCCACCGTCGGCGGAGTGGCGATCACCGAGCTGCTTCCCGAGGACCGCGTCGAGGCGATAGTCGAGCGCACCCGTCAGGGCGGAGCAGAGATCGTCGGCCTCCTTCAAAGCGGGAGCGCCTTCTACGCCCCGTCCGCCGCCGCCGCGGAGATGGTGGACGCCATCCTGCTCGACCAGAAGCGAATCCTCCCCTGCGCAGCCTATCTGCAGGGCGAGTACGGCATAAACGACCTCTTCGTCGGCGTCCCAGTCAAACTCGGCGCCTCAGGTATCGAAGACGTTATCGAGCTTGGGCTCCAGGACGATGAGATCGAAGATCTGAGGAACAGCGCAGGCTCCGTGCGAGAACTTGTCGAAGTGTTGCACGGATAGGCAACAGGTTTCAGGCTCCAGATGGTTCAGCGGCTCTATCGTAGTGAAGGAGAGGCCCCGCATTCGTAGCGGGGCCTCTCCTTCAACACCTGATGCCTGTGACCTGAAACTTACAACACCTTTATCCGTCTGCGGACCTTGGTAGCGGCGAGCGACTCGGCGATTTCATCGAAGACGCGGGCCGGGGTCGAACCGACGTCGAAGAGGGACCGACCGGGCTCGCCGGTAGCGTCGGGCAGGATCGGGATGCGGCCCATGACCTGCGAGCCGAGCTCTCCGGCCACACGGTCGCCGCCGTCGCCGCCGAAGATCCTGAGTTCCTTCCCGCAGTCGGGGCACTCGGCGTAGCTCATGTTCTCGACGACGCCAGCGACCTTGAGGTGCGCCTGCACGGCCATCTTGCCGGCCTTGACGGCCACGCGCGCGGCGTCGGCCTGCGGAGTCGTGACGACCAGCGCCTCGGCCTTGGGGATCATCTGCGCCACGGTCAGGGCGACGTCGCCGGTACCCGGCGGCATGTCAACGATGATGAAGTCGGGCTCGTCCCAGTAGACGTCGCGCATGAGCTGGGTGAGGGCCTTGTTCACAATAGGGGCGCGCCAGATGATTGCCTGTCCCTCGTTCACGAAGTTACCCATCGAGATGAACTTCAACCCCTGGGGAGACTCTATAGGGAAGATCACACCTTCCACCACGTTCGGCTTGTCGAGCGAACCGAGCATCACGGGGATGGATGAGCCGTGCACGTCAGCATCGAGTATCTCGACGGAGTGACCCGCCCTGTCTAGCGCGGCGGCGAGGTTGACGGCAACGGTGCTCTTGCCGACGCCGCCCTTGCCGCTCACGACGGCGATGATGCGGGTCTTGGACTCGTCGCGGAAGGCGGGGGCGAGTTCGGACGGACCCCCGTGCAATGAGGTGAGTAGGTTCTGGCGGTCTTCATCGGTCATAACGCCGAAGTCCACCTCGACTTTCTCGACGCCCTCGATCATCTTCAGCCTGTCCGTGATGTCCGTGATGATCCTGTGCTTCAAAGGGCAGCCAGAGGTCGTGAGGGCGACCCCCACAGTGACCCGCGAGCCCTCTATGTCGATCGCGCGGATCATATTGAGGGAGATGAGGTCGCGCCCGATCTCAGGGTCCCTGACGTCCCTCAGAGCCTCTCGGATGCCGGCCTCGGAAAAGCCGTCAGCGGGCTCGGGCTCAGGAGGTGTGCGATCCACGAGCTTATCAGCGGTCTGGCTTTGTACGTCGAGTGCCTGGGGCTCGTCTGCATTGTTCGCTGGTTCGTCCTTGCCGGTTCGTCTGCGAAACCAGTCAACCACGTGTGCCAACCTCCTCCGGTGCAAGCGACCGGCGATTCGAATAGGCTCGAAAGAGCGGTAGATACTGCATTGTTCGGGCCAATATTAACATACGGTCCGGATATCTCCGCGTGAGCCTCAGCCCGCGCAAAGAGAGACCCTGGGGTGGTAGCCCCGGCCTCGAACCTTCGCCTATCAGACCATCCTACTACCGTCTGACCGTGAACCGCCAGCTCTTTATCGCGGTGTTGCCCGCGTCGTCGTCGGCCACGATCTTGATGGTGTGCCTGGCGTAGGAGAGCCTCGAGGTCGTGTAGCTGAGCCTATCCACGACCTGATCGTAGGAGAAACTCGTCTTCTCCCTCCCATCGATGAACAAGCGTATATCTGATTTCATCAGCTCTGACCGGTTGTCCTGTACCGTCGCCGCAGTAGCCGGCGTGCGGTCCCGGGTCTTCGAGCCTGGTACCGGCCTCACGTTCGCGATACGCGGATCTGTAGTATCCGGCGCCACCTGCTGGGTAAGGGCGGCGTAGGCGTTGAGCCTTCCGCCGGTCGCCACCTTGTTCTCTAGCGAGGTCTTCTTCTCCGCAAACTGGAGGATCTGCGCCTTTATCGCACCGTCGACCGCGGTGGGGTTCTGGCTCTTGATCAGGGCCGCCACGCCGGTAACGTGTGGGGTGGCCATCGAAGTACCGCTGTAATTGCCGTAGCTGTTCCCAGGCAGCGTGCTCAGGATGCTGACACCGGGGGCGGCGAGATCGACCGTGTTCACACCGAAGTTCGAGAAGGAAGCCAGCCTGTCGCGATTGTCGGTCGCGGCCACGGAGATGATGTTGGAGTTCGGGTAGCTGGCCGGGTAGTTCGGCGTGACGTCGTTGTTGTCGCCGATCCCGTCATTACCGCCGTTGCCGGCCGCTGCAACGAAGAGATGTCCAGCGGAGTCCGCGCGGGCGATGGCGTCCTGCAAGGCCTGCGACTTCCCGCCGCCGCCCCAGGAGTTATTGGATATCTTCACACCGTTCTTCACGGCATAATCGAGGGCCTCGACCGCGTCTGACGTGTAGCCGCCTGTCGGGCCGAGGAATTTGAGGGGCATGATCTTCGCCTGCCAGTTGACGCCGGTCACGCCGGTCCCGTTGTTGCC
>DASSJP010000643.1:0-8632 GCA_035691165.1 Rubrobacter sp. | reverse complement strand
AGGAAAGCGGTGGAGCCGGAGAAGTGGTAGCCCGACAAGTGGGAGCCGGGCACGAGGGTAACGGAGGCGGAGGAACCGGACACGAGGGTAACGGAGGCGGTGGCAGAAAGATACTGGCCCACGGCGTCATAGATGGGACGAACTTCGCCCGAGGCTTCAAATACGTCATGCAGTTGAACAACCACATGAAATACTGGGTATGGTCCAGTGGACCCGTGCCTGACGGCGAGGGCGCGTATGCGACAAACAAGCCGCTACCGCCGGCGAATCAGCTAAAGGGCAAGAGGATATTCTGCGCCGGCGTCCCCAACCTCTTCAGGCGTGCTGCGGGAAAGAGCATTCCGACGAGAGGCAACAACCTCTATGATGGTGGCATAGCCGCCTACTTCTACACCTCGGCGTTTGGTGGGCTGGGGCCCGGCTTCTTCACCGGCGTGGACGTTAAGTTCGATCTTCCCAAGGCGAAGAAGTGGGCCAGGGAGACTCGCAGCGGCGTGCTGATCGGGCGCTGCTATCGGGGTGCTACACTCGCCGGTCAGGGGCACGTCGCGATCCTGCTGCCCGATGGCAAAGTCATGCAGAGCTACCAGACGGGCCTCGATGGCGAGCCTGGCCTGAACACCGACGCCACCATCGAAAAGTCTAACGCCGGCAACTACTACGAGGTCATGGTCCATCCGAGCGCTTGGATCAACCACGACAAGGGTCAGATAAGAGAGTTGAAGCCCGAACGCACGGCGTCTCCGGCAGACGAGGTCGAGAAGCACGGAGACCACGGGAAGCCGGAAATAGAGCAGCAGAGGGATGGCAGGGAGGAGCAACCGGACGGGACTCGATCCAGAGAAGACCACGACAGAGGCGAGGACCTCAAGGACAGCGAACTCGAGGAGATCGGTAGGGAGGTTCTGAACCTCATCCGTAGATACGCCGCAAAGTCCAAGGCTTCTCCCAGGCAGTCACATGGCCAGCACGAGAGGCGGGAATACTAACTCGACAAAGGTACATTTGGCCGCGAAGGAGACCTGGCGATCGTTAAGCAAGCGTTGATGCCAGAGCTTCGAGTGGACAGACCCGGCTCGATTGACAGAAGGGAGCTCCCGGTGGACGACCAGCAAGGGAAAAACATAGAAACACCAAATCCAGGCAAGCCGTGGGGTTTCTACCTCGTGCTGGCAGCCATCTTTGTGGTCGCGATCGTGTACTCGGTGTCGATAGTTGCTCTTGGCCTTACGAGCAAATTGACTCCCGAAACCGTGTTCGGTGCGATGGCCGCGTGTTTCACGGTGATAGGCACTCTGGTGGGCACCTATTTCGGCATCAAGGCAGGACTCGATGGGCAGGACAAGGTGAAGCAAACCCTCGCCAGCGCCGGAGAAAGTTTCAGACAACGTCCGCAGGGCGGCATCGAGAGAAACACTGACGGGAAAGTGGGGGGACGTCCGCTGAAAGACGAGCACAGCACAATACCGGAGCTCCAAGATCGAGGGCCGGGAGAGCACGGGAAACAACAAGGATGGGATGGGGGAGGGGTCTAGTCAGGCTCGGTTGCCCACGGGCATCGCTCCACGGGCATCGCTAATTCTCTCGTGGTGGCCGTCCTCCAATGCGCCGCGAACTCTCGCGCCGACCCGGGATCCAGGCCCTCTTTTATCCTGAGATTTGTCTGGAGACATACAGCTGGACGACAACCAATCATAAGGATCGCCTGACGGGCTCTAGCAGGCCGCCTGCAAACTGTCGGCGGAAGCCGTCGGGCTCGAACTCACCTGGATAGTTTCAGCCCGTCCCCATGCATACTCGCGCATCGAGCCGAGAATATCCTGGTCGTGATATCTGGGTTGCGAAGGAACCTGCGAAGTGTAATCCTGACACCTGCTGACGGCGGTGATCGGAGACTACCGTGCCGGTCTCTGCACCGGAATGCGGTGCCGATGCTACGCTACTCTCACTATCGGCGGCCGAGAGGATATGAGTTGAGGGTGAACCGGCTGAGGACTATCTGGAGTGGAGGCGGAACCGTCGTGAACGGGTGGCTACACGTACCGAGCTCTTTCTCCGCCGAGGTCATGGCGCACGCGGGATGGGACAGCCTGACCATCGACATGCAGCACGGACCCGTTGACTATGGGAGTCTCGTCCCTATGCTGCAGGCCGTCTCCACTACGGACACCGTGCCCGTCGTGCGAGTGCCGTGGAACGATCCAGGCCTCATAATGCGGGTGCTCGACGCGGGGAGCTACGCGGTGATCTGCCCCATGATAAACACCCGCGAGGAGGCAGAGGCCTTCGTCGGAGCCTGCCGCTACCCCCCTCAGGGATTCCGTAGCTACGGGCCGTACAGGGCAACCCTCTACGGAGGACCTGACTACACCGATCACGCGAACCAGACCGTCGTGACGATGGCCATGATCGAGACGCGGGAAGCTCTGGAGAACCTCGATGGGATTCTCTCTGTCCCTGGCCTGGACGCGGTCTTCGTCGGGCCGGCAGATCTTGGCCAGAGCCTCGGATACGGACCAGGCATGGACCGCGACGAGCCCGAGGTGGTCGAGGCTATCGACGGGGTACTGGCCTCCGCAAAGGAGCATGGTCTCGCCACAGGTATCTTCACAGGTTCGCCCAAGTACGCCTCGCGAATGGTCGAGAAGGGCTTCCAGTTCGTCACCGTCTCGTCGGATGCCCGCCTCATGGCCTCGGCGGCGGCAGGAGTCGTCGCGGCCGTCAAGGGCTAAGAGACCGTGGCGGCCAGGGCGCCTCATCCCGGTTCCGGGCGGAGGTGGGGTATGATGGGAGCCGCGTCCTGGATCTTATGGTGAGAGGAGCGGCTCGTGGCAGAGAGGGAGACGGTTATAGGGGCCGAGGAAGGACTGCACGCCAGGCCGGCGGCGCAGTTCGTCAACAAGGCGAAGCAGTTTTCGTCGGATATCGTGGTGGTCAAAGGCGGGCGTGAGGCCAACGCGAAGAGCCCACTGAAGATCATGACCCTCGGGGCAAGGAAGGGCGATAGTATCACCATAAGGGCGGAGGGCGACGACGCCGACGAGGCGGTAGAAGCCCTGATCCAACTCCTCTCGGCAGACGGCCAGTAGTCGAGCCTGTGAAGCTGACAGGCATATCCGCATCGGAAGGGGTTGCGGTGGGGCCCGCGTTCGTGTCGGCGACGGGCAAGCCGGAACCGGAGCGGGAACGAATAGCGGAGGTCGAGCCCGAGCTGCAACGATTCCAGCAGGCGGTCGAGGCGGTTGGTGCCAAACTTGCGGAGACGGCGGAAAGGCTGCGCGAAGCAGGGAGCGAAGAGGCGGATATCTTCGACGCCCACGTCGAGCTTGCTGAGGACCCCGAGCTTGCCTCAGGTGTCGAGGAGCGAGTGAGGAACCTGGAGAGCCCGGAGGCAGCTGTTCTCGCCGTCGGCGAGGAGTACGCGGCGGAGTTCGAAGCCCTGGACGACGAGTACCTGGCCGCCCGCGCAGACGACGTGCGCGACGTGGCGAGGCAGATAGCAGCCGAGCTGATGGGCGGGGGAGCCTCGGCCTTCGAGGCCCTTGAGACGCCCTCAGTCGTGCTGGCGTGGAGCCTCGCGCCTTCGGAGACGGCACGCATCCCGAAGGGGATGGCGCTCGGGTTTGTTATCGCCGAGGGGTCGAGAACGTCTCACGTCTCGATCATGGCCCGCTCTATGGGCATCCCCGCCGTCGTTGGCGTGGGGCCAACCCTGGAAGAGGCGCTGGATGCGAAGACGGTCGCTGTAGATGGTGGGGAGGGCTACGCCATAGCGGACCCCGACGAGGATACGGTCGCCGAGTTCGAGAGGATGTCGGAGGCGCTGGCAGAGGAGCGCGCAGCCCTCGACGAGTACCGTCATTTGGACGCCCGCACGGGCGACGGACGGCGCATCGAAGTTGCTGCGAATCTGGGCTCGGCCTCGGAGGCGCAGGACGCGCTGGAGTGGGGGGCTGAAGGCGTCGGGCTCTTCCGTACCGAGTTCCTGTTCATGGAGCGCCACGACCTGCCTTCCGAGGCCGAGCAGTACGAAGCCTACAGCGCCGTCGCAGGAGCGTTCGGTGAGAAGCCTGTCATCGTCCGTACGCTGGACGTGGGAGGGGACAAGGACCTGCCCGGCGTGGAACAGCCGCACGAAGAGAACCCTTTCCTGGGGTGGCGGGGCATAAGGATGAGCCTGGATACGCCCGGGCTCTTCAAGCCGCAGCTGCGTGCGATCCTGCGCGCGGCTGCCCACGGCAATCTCAAGATCATGTTCCCCATGGTCGCCGACGTGGAGGAATTGAAGGCCGCGAAGACGATACTCGAGGAAAGCCGTACGGAACTACAGGCGGAAGGAACGGAGATGGGGGAGGTCGAGACGGGCGTGATGATCGAAACTCCGGCTGCCGCGCTCTGCGCCGCGGAGCTTGCGAAGGAGTCGGCGTTCTTCTCTATAGGGACGAACGATCTCGTGCAATATACCCTCGCCGCAGACAGGGGCAACGAGCGGCTGAGGCGCTTGCAGAGCGCAGACCATCCCGCTGTTCTGGAGTTGATCAGACAGACCTGCGAGGCCGCAGGCGAAGCGGGCATCCCCGTAGGCGTGTGCGGTGAGGCGGCGGGCGAGCCCGAGATGATCCCGAAGCTCGTTGATCTCGGCGTCACTGAGTTGAGTATGGGCGCCCCCTCGATACCGCGGGCGAAGAAGATTGTCTCCGGGTTATGAGGGCGCACGTCTTTCCCGACTACGAGGCCATGAGCACCGCCGTCGCTGATGCCCTCGCGCAGAGGCTCATGGAAGAACCCTCGACGGTCTTCTTGTTGCCCACAGGGACGACACCTTTAGGGATGTACAGACGGCTCGTCGAGATGCACCGCTCCGGCGAACTCTCTTTCGCACAGGCGACGTTTTTCAACCTCGACGAGTACCTTGGGCTGGCGCCGGATCACCCGGCAAGCTACCACGTGTACATGAAGGAGAACTTCTACGGGCTCATCGATGCGGATCCGGCCAGGGTCTTCGTCCCTGACGGTGCCGCTCCCGACCCAGAGGCCGAGTGCGAGCGCTACGAAGCGGCAATAAGGGAGGCCGGTGGGATCGACGTGTGCGTCCTCGGGATCGGACGCAACGGCCACATCGGGTTCAACGAGCCAGGTGCTCCGTTCGACTCGCGGACCCGCGTCGTTCGGCTCTCCGAGTCCACCCGTCTGGTCAACGCGAGCGACTTCGAGGCCGACCGCGCGCCGGAACGTGCGATCACGGTCGGCATGTCCACCATCTTCGAGTCGCGGGAGGTCCTGCTCCTCGCCTCGGGCACGAACAAGGCCGCCGCCGTGACGGCTGCCGTGGAAGAAGATGTCTCCGAGAGCGTGCCTGCCTCGATGCTCAAGGATCACCCGAACACCACACTTTTTCTCGACGAAGACGCAGCCTCTGACCTGGGACACGGCGTCGTGGGCTAGCTGATGGTCTCTCCCGACGACCCCCCGTTGACGCGGGATGGATGCTCAAGTAGCATCGTTGTCGGTGGGTTGATCCAGGGGAAGAGTGCCAGGAAGGTTGATGTCGTCGTGGACGGACACGCAGCGGATACCTACCTCACGTGCCTGTCTCCACGATGGGAGGGGACAAATAATGAGCGCTGTCGGCATAGGGATCATTGGCGGCCCGTACTCGAGGGGGAGTTCGATGGTGTCGGATTTCAGGATTACACAGAAGCTAATCGGCTCGCTGACGGGCGCCGAGGACTGAGGGGGTTCTGATGAAGGTCGGACTGCTCGGAGCTGGCCGTATCGGGGCCCTCCACGCCGGTGTGCTCGCCCGCGACCCTGGCGTAGACACGATACTGGTCGGCGACGCGGATGCAGGGCGCGCCGAGTCGGTAGCACGCGAGGTCGGGGGAGAGGCGGGGAAGATAGAAGAAGTGCTCGACGCCAGCCCCGACGCCGTCGTCATCGCCGCATCGACCCCTGCGCACGCAGACCTGATCCGGGCCTCCATGCAGGCCGTTATTCCGGCGTTTTGCGAGAAGCCGATAGCGCTCGGCTACGATGAAACGGTCGAGGTGGTGGATGAGGTCGAGTCCTCGGGCGCGACGCTCCAGATCGGCTTCCAGAGACGATTCGACGCGGGATACACCGAGGCGAAGCGTCTCATAGAGAGCGGCGCTCTTGGAACGATCTACTCCATCAGGCTCGCCACCCACGACCCTGAACCGCCTCCCGAGGAGTACATCCCTGCCTCGGGAGGGATCTTCCGCGACCTCCACATACACGACTTCGATATCCTGCGCTGGCTGACGGGCGGCGACGTGGATGAGGTGTACGCCTCAGGTAGCGTCCGTGGCTTCGACTTCTTCGCCGAGCACGGCGACGTGGATACTTCGGCGGCTTTGATCAGGATGAAAGACGGCGTTGTTGCCGTCCTGACTGGAGGCCGCCACGACCCCCTCGGCTACGACGTGCGGGCCGAGATCTTCGGCTCAGAGGACAGCATCGTCGTTGGCGTGGACAGGCGCACCCCCCTGCGCTCCGTCGAGCCAGGCATGCCGCCCCCCGAGAAGCCGGCTTACCCGAACTTCCAGGAGCGATTCCTCGATGCGTACATGGCGGAGATGAAGCACTTCCTCTCCGTGGTTCGCGGGGAGGCGGAGAACCCATGTACGGCCCGCGACGCGCTCGAGGCGCTCAGAATAGCGATGGCCGCCGACCGCTCGCTCGCCGAACACCGGCCCGTTTCAGTAGCGGAGGTCTCATGAACGCGAAGCCACGCGTAGCCGGCGCGCCCATCTCCTGGGGAGTATGTGAGGTGCCAGGCTGGGGCTATCAGATGGAGGCCGAGAGGGTGCTCAGCGAGGCGGAGCAACTCGGCCTTACGGCGCTCGAAGCGGGCCCCGACGGCTTCCTGCCGCCTGAGCCAAGAGAGATGTCCAATTTCTTATCAGGCCACGGTCTCGAACTGGTCGGAGGTTTCGTTCCTGTCGTGCTCCATCGCCGCGATGTGCGCGACTCGGAGCTGGCTTCGGTAGATAGACAGGCAGGGCTATTCGCGGCGGCCGGGGCAGGAGTGCTCGTGCTCGCCGCCGATACCGAACAGGACGGCTACGAGGAGTCATCGGCGCTGGAGGATGACGAGTGGGAGGAGTTGTTCGCGACGCTCGCGATGGTGGAGGAGATCGGGGAGAAACATGGACTTAGTGTGGTGCTCCACCCGCACTACGGCACGGAGATCGAAAGTCCCGAACACGTGCAGCGTTTTCTGGAGGGCTGCGATACCGCGCTATGCCTGGATACAGGGCACTCGATGGTCGGGGGCGGGGATCCCGTCGCGCTTGCGGAATCCGCATCCGAGAGGATACGTCACGTCCACCTCAAGGACGTGGACCGGGATCTCGCGGAGCGGGTCGCCTCGGGTACCCTGGACTATGAGAAGGCGGTCAGGGACGGGCTGTACAGGCCGCTCGGCGACGGCGACGTGGACTTAAGGCGCGTGCTGGACGTGCTCGACAGGGCTGGATACGATGGATGGTACGTGCTGGAACAGGACATCATGCTTGAGGCCGACCCTGGCGACGGACCGGCAGTGGAGGTAGGCAGGAGTCTCGCCTTCCTCAAAGGTGTTCTGGAGGTCGAAGCATGAATCCTGAGGTCATCACGATGGGGCGGGTCAGCGTGGACCTCTATCCCGAGCAGATCGGGGTAAAACTGGCCGAGGTGGAGACGTTCGCCAAGTCCCTCGGCGGCAGCGCGACGAACGTGGCCGTAGCCGCTGCCAGACTAGGCCACCCCTCGGCCGTCATAACGAAGGTCGGCGACGACGGCTTCGGCCCCTACATCCGGTCCGCGCTCGAAGGATTCGGCGTTGACAACCGCTGGGTGGGGACTGACCCCGACTTCAGAACTCCCCTCGCTTTCTGTGAGATTCACCCCCCCGACGACTTTCCGCTGCTCTTCTACCGCGAGCCCAAGGCCCCGGACATGAACCTGACCGTCGAAGACCTGGATTTCGACGCCATCTCAGCCGCGCCACTGTTCTGGATGACTGGTACGGGGCTCTCCGACGAGCCGAGCCGCACGGCGACCCTGGCGGCGCTGGAGCAGCGCCCGTCCGGCATCACCGTCTTCGACCTCGACTACAGGCCGATGCTCTGGCCATCTGACGAGGAGGCCGCCCACTTCTACAGGGAGGCGCTGCGGCACGCGACGGTGGCCGTGGGCAACCAGTCAGAGGTCGAGGTGGCCGTCGGTACCAGAGACCCGTTCGAGGCGTCCGAGGCACTCTTGGATCTCGGCATAGAGCTTGCGATAGTCAAGCGGGGACCCGACGGCGTACTCGCCCGTACCGCCGACGGAGTCGCCGAGGCCCCGCCCATAGAAGTCGAGGTCGTCAACGGGCTCGGTGCCGGTGACGCGTTCGGAGGGGCGCTGTGCCACGCGCTGCTCTCGGGGTGGGACGCGGAGAGGACCATACGGTACGCCAACGCCGCGGGGGCAATCGTCGCCTCGCGTCTGGCGTGCGCCGATGACATGCCGACCCGCGAAGAAGTCCAAGAGCTACTGGAGAGATCCGCCGGTGTCTGAACTCGTCGCGAGGCTCACGGAGATTCGGGCCACGAACCCTGGCGCCGTAAGCGAGGCGCTTGCCGCGCGC
>DASSJP010000642.1:0-2070 GCA_035691165.1 Rubrobacter sp. | reverse complement strand
TCACTCGCAAAGAGAGAGGGTGGGGCTCGCCCACCCTCTCTCGATAGACTCCTTTCTGTGGTTACGGGTCGATCACGACCGTGCAGGTGTATGTACCTGGCTCCAGATCCGTCGCAGTTGCCGAGCCGTCACCGTTGGCGCCTGTATCGCCGTGGGTGCTGGCCGGGTCATCGCAGTCGATCGTCGATGCCGTGCCGCCGTCGATTTGTGAATCCACCGAGACGGTAAGGTTCGTGAGCGGCGTGTTGTGGAACGAGACGGTCTCGCCACGGAAGGGGTCGTCGGCGCATGTCGCCGCGTTGTCCACCGTCACCGTCTTGTCCGCTTCGCCCTTGTACCCGGCGGGTGTTGTCTCATGGACGGTGTAGTCGCCGGGGGCCAGGTCGTCGAAACAGGTCTGCCCGTTTGCGTCCGTGGTCTGGGTGACGCCGTTCACCGTGAAGTCCACGCCGGCATGCGGGTGGTCACCAGGACCATCAGCCGCGTGCTTCCGGGTCTTGGTCACCAGGATCGCGCCGCGTGCCCGGTTGGTGTAGGTGCAGTCCAGAACGTCAGAGTTGGCGTCTATGTCGAACGTGACCTGGGCGCCGTTGATGATTGGGGTCACCCCTGTGCTCGCGCTACAGTCGACTCCAACGAAGTCCCAGCCGCTGGGGATTACGTCCTCCACCACCGTGTAGCCTGTGCCAGGAAGCACGGTCCCGTTGTAGTTCTGCACCCCATCATCCGTTAACGTGAAAGTGTTCGGGGTCGCGGGATCCGTGTCGATGGCCTTTGTATAGCCGAACTGCGTCGTGTTGGGGTCCTCATCTGGATCGGTCTGCTTCCTGATGATCACGTTGGCGCACTGGTTGAGGTTCAACGTCGCGGGAGCGATGAAGTCCTTCAATGCCGCGGTGAAGGAGTCAGAGGAGCGGCTCTTGAGGTAGGCGCTGCCGAACGAGACGCACTTTGCCGTACCGCCGGTAAGGGCGTCGAAGTCGAGCTGTGCCTCGCCGAAGGTGCGTGGCGAGATGTTGCCGAGACCGTCGGAGTCAGCCGCTGGAATGGCCGTGGTGTTGATCGAGCCGGTCGCGTCACCGGCCGCCGTCAGGTTCGTCTTCGTTCCCCAGCACGGCAGCGTGTTCGATGCTTCGCATTGCGAGGTGGAGCCCGACGTGACCCAGCGGGAGACGAACAGGACAGGATTCGTGCCGCCCTGAGCCAGGTCGTACTGGATCAGCAAGTCACCAGCGGTGCGTACCGGCGTCACGCCGTTGCCCGATATGGTACTTGACTGGTTGAACTCGAAGTCCATGTTCGTCGTTCCGTTTGGTTCCTGCACCCGATGCCAGAACAGGTTCAGGAAGCGGGCACCACTGGGGGTCGTCTCCAGGTACACCCCGAAGTTGAGCAGGTCGCTCTTGTTCGGAGGGATCGAACCGTCAACGACAGTCGGGACAGCGGTGTCCTCCTTGGTGCCCTGGCCGAAGGAGTCGTCGGTGGCGCCCGAGGGCTTGTCCGCCTTCCTCGTCTCGGTGACGCTCGCCCAGTCTATGGACGGGGAGGCGTCGTCCTGCTTGAGGTTGGCGTCGGTGTCGATCTCGAAGTCGCTGCCCGTGAGGCTAACCTCCGGGTGGCTGGCGAACGCGGACTGCGCGCCAACGAGCAGGGCCGTCGCCATGGCGAGAGCCCCTACTACCGCGACGATAGCCCAGACTCTGAGCGTGCGTCGCTCCATCACCGCACTGAACCACCCCATCATGTCCTCCCACAGGAGGCACGTCTACACGTCATCTTGATTCCCCTTTCCCTTCACCGCAGGGTTGATGATCTGCGGATCAGGGTAATAGAATGACCATGGGGGTCGGGTTATTCTTGTATCGGTGCCTGGTCGAAAAACAAGCGTCCGGCCCCTTGGCAATCGGAGGTCCTCTTAGGCTAATCCTGTCTCCACCTCCTTCCCCACTAGCAGTAGGGGAGCAAGAACCCTACCTCGTCAGGCAAGGACCTCGCCCCGTTCGCAACCATTGCTACGAACGTCTAGAAGGGTGAAGCCAGACAGAGAAGCTGTATATGGATCGGTGGATC
>DASSJP010000641.1:0-4531 GCA_035691165.1 Rubrobacter sp. | reverse complement strand
AGGGCCCTGGCCCACGGAATGAGCGACCGGCAGATAGCCGGGGCTTTGGGCATCTCGGAGAAGACCGTGCGCAACCACACCTCGAACATCTACCGCAAGCTGCACATCTTCGACAGGACCCAGGCCGTCATCTACGCCGTGAGGGAAGGCGTCATCGACGTCAGGGATCTTGAGTATCGTCCTCCTTCGGGACCCTGACCAGGACCCTCGTACCCTCGCCGGGCCTGCTGTGTATCCTGATCTCCCCTCCCAGCCTCTCGACCCGCTCGCGCATCGCCGATAGTCCCACGCCGGCTCTGACAGAATCCGGGTCGAACCCACGGCCGTCGTCGGTGACCTCGGCCAGGAGATTCTGGCCCTCCATCCACGATGTGACCTGGACGTTTCTAGCCCCGGAGTGGCGTCTGGCATTGATGAGTGCCTCCTGCAGAACGCGCAACAACTCGACACCAACCTCGTCGGGAAGCTCCGCCGGGAGATGTTCGATGCTCAGTCCGATCTCGCACCCCGGCGCCGCGTGGCGGCTGAGCTCGACGAGCGATTCGACGGACTTCGCGAAGGGCCGCTTCTTTTCGTGCCTCAGGTCGTAGATAGCGCTGCGCAGGCCCGAGGTTGCCCGCCCGAGGGCTTCGAGCTCTTCTCCAAGGTCCACCTCCGGGTGTAGATCCTTCCGCAGGTGGGTCAGGCGCAACGATTGCAGTGTTCCTGAGAGGTCCTGAAGGACCACGTCGTGTAGATCCCGCGCAATCCTGCGGCGTTCCTCTCTCTGGGTGCGGACTTCGATCTCCCTGGCGCGCAAACGGTCCCTCTCTTGTTCCGCCTGTTTGCGCTCGGTTATGTCGAGCAGGCCGGCGACCGCACCCACGATGTCTCCTTCTGAATCTTTTAATGGAGCGGCGCTGATGAGGACGTCGTAGTGGCTGCCGTCGGGCCTTACCATGCGCGTCTCTCTGCCTACGGTCGTCTCCCCGCGCAAGGCCCCGGCCATGGACGACTCCTCCGATGGTACGCGGCGACCCTCGGGATAGTAGGCTGTCCCCCACACTCCGGTGGACTCCTCAAGCGTTGTGCCTTCGGGGTCCCGCAATGCCATGCGTCTCGCCGCGGCGTTGGCAAACGTGAACGTGCCATCGTCATCGCAGACGACGATGGCGTCGGCCGCCTGACCCAGGATCGTCTCGAGGAGGACTTTTTGATCCTGCAGCGCCTGTTCGGCCAGCTTGCGTCCGGTTATGTTCTCGTGGGCGACCACGGCCCACGACCTCTCGACGCCCGAGAATCGCGTCACCCTCCCTATGAACCAGCGACGCTCTGTGGGCGAGTGGCATGGATACTCCATCGCGAAGTCCTCCCGCTCGCCCGAGAGCACGGCCCTGATCCCCTCCGCGAAAGCGACGCCTTCTTCGGAGCCCGAATCCGGTTTGCAGACCTCGAGGTAGTTGACGCCCTCGGAGACCCTCTCAGGGTCGCCATCGTTGGCCTCCGCAAACGTCCTCCACGCATCGTTCACGGCGATGATCTCGCCCGTCTCGTCGAGGATGGCTATGTGTGCGGAGAGGCTGTCGAGCGTCTGTTGAAGTTCCTGGCTACGCCGGGTCTGCTCTTGCCTGCCGGTCTGCTCGCGCTCCAGCGCCCCGAGCAGCTCCAACCGTCCGACGACCGCCCGGGCGAACGCTCCGAGCATCCTCAGCTGCTCTTCGTCGAACGCCACAGACCTTGCGCTGAGAAGGCAGAGGGTGCCTATGGCATGTCCGGCCGAGGTAATGAGGGGCGTACCGGCGTAGAAGCGGATGCCGTAATTAACGTGCCAGTATTGCTCCCTGAACTCCTCGGTAGCAAGGAAGTCTTCCACGACGAGGGGCGTCTCGTCGTTCACCACGTACTGGCACATGCTGTGCTCGATGGCGTCCTGCCTGGCTTCGGCCAGGTCAGGGTGAAGATCCCCCGACCAGGCCCTGAAGTACTGTACGTCGGAGAGATTCAGGTTGACCATGCAAAGGTCCGTGCCGAACACATCACGCACCTCGTCCACCAGCTCCTGAAGGACGTGATCCACCCCGGGCCTGACAGCCCGCAGGTATTCGAGCGCCACCAGGCGTTCAGCTTCGCGTCTGTCCTTGATGCCCGGCTGATCCTTCTTGACAGGCGGGGTCACGATAGCGCCCTCGTATCATGTGTTTACCGAAGCCAAGAGTACCACACGGACGAATTCTGCTCGCCTCTGGAAGAATCGCCTGTCTACGAAGCTCCACCGAACCAGCGAAGTTCGCGCCTCGACGGCAACTGCCGTGGTGGGATCCAAGCCGCCCGGCGAGTAGGGCAATCGACCTAGCCACCATTACCGGCTGCGAATAGTCGAAAAGTCCGATGGCGATCCGGCGAATACGGACCATACTCGTCTGCGAGATGGTAGTCGGCGCATACACAGAGCAGCACTCGTTTACTCGCTGCCTGCCCCGCCGACGTTACGCCATCGATGAGCTCGGGACCCGGCGGCGCCTCCTTTCCCCACGTAACACTCCAAACGCCGCCTCCCCGAGCCATCCCGAGAGTGTCCCCCGAGTCACCGTACAGAGAATAGGAGCTCTTGGAGAAGGTGCAGACGCATGATAAAGATCTCCGTGGAGGTGCATGAAGGGACCACCCCCTTCAGGGTGGCAGTGCAGGCCAAGAGCATAGATCAGGCGGTCGGCATCGCCAAAGAGCGCTACCCCGACCAGGAGGTGCGGGTAGTGTTCCCCATAGACTCCGAAGCGTTCTTCATAGAAGGTACGAAGATCGGGGCGGACGACGCCAATCAGCCTCTCCACGGTCCTCTTACACAAGTACGATGAGAAGACGGCGCAGTTCACCCCGCGCGATGGATCAGACGCGCACACCCATGAAGGCCCTGCCATCCGGGCGGGTTTGCTTCTCAGGCCACACCAACGTCGCGACGGGCGGGCTTCTGAACCACCGTCGGGCAGCCCACTGCTCCGGGAGATAGAAAGAGCGCAAACGCATGTTTCGGGAGGAGAGAAGATGATCGGACAATACGCCACCGCGACACCCCCACACTTTCGCATCGAAGACTTCGAGAGAGAAGGCATCAGGGTGGCCGAGCGGCGCTTCGGAGAGAGGGACGTCATCTTCAGTCCTGGTGATCCCGGCGGACAGCTCTACTTCTTGCTCGAAGGTGCGGTGCGTCTGTACAAGATCTACGGCGCGTACAAGGAGGCCACGGTCGCGCTCCTGAAAGACGGAGGCGTCTTCGGCGAGCTTGGCCTCGACGAGGGAGCCAGGCAGAGCGTCTTCGCAGAAGCGCTCACCAAAGTCAGGGTGGCCGTGGTACGGAAATCCACCCTCGCCGAGATGATAAAGCGCCGTCCCGAGTTCGCCATGAAGCTCCTTTTCTCCTTCTCGGACCGCCTGAAGCAGTCGGACGACGCCATAGACCGTCTTCTCGACAGAGGAGTAGCGGCGCGCCTTGGAACGCTGCTGATGAACCTGGGCGACCGTTTCGGAGAAGCAAACGGGTCAGGCACGGTTATCGACGTGCGCCTCACCCACCAGGACCTGGCGAATATGATCTCCTCAACAAGAGAGGCCGTCTCCAAAGAGATGAGCGAGTTCCAGCGCAACGGCATGATCGAGATCCGCAACCGCAGGATCATCCTGTACCCGCAACTGGCGAAGGTGTCCTGAACCGGGAACCGCCATTTCTACGGGTTAAGGCGCCACGACGCGCAGAGCCGCGGGCAGTACCTTCGCGCGGAAGGTCCGCGATGGGGGCAGCATCTCCCCCTCGACGTGCGCCGGCGTCGCCTCTTTGAAACTTACTTCGACTTCCCGAACCTGGGCACAGTGTATCTTCGGGTGCTCGAGGTGAGATCCCCGCAGCACGGTCGGGATGAGGGTCGCCGCCTCGGCCCTACCAATTTCCTCGGACCAGACCACATCGAAGAGTCCGTCGTCCAGCCGCGAGGTGGGCGCCAGCTTGAACCGTCCTCCGTAGGTCGTCCCAAGCGCCACAGCGACCAGTACGGTCTTCGACTCTACGATGTCCTGTCCGTCCAGCTTGAGGGTGACCTCGCGGCACCGGAAGCCCGGCAGCAGCCGCAGCACCGACCACAGATACCTCCCGAAACCTCCCAGATACCTTGGAGCGCGCGCCACATTGGCAGCGACCTCGGCGTCGAAGCCGATGCCAAGCCCGTCGTTGAAGCGCACCCCGTTGACTTCACCAGCATCGACCACGCGGGTCTTACCCGTAACCAGTATCTCGAGAGCCCGCCCGAGGTTCGTCCCTACCCCGAGCGCCTGCACGTAGCAATTGCCGCTCCCAACTGGCAACACCCCCAGTGTCCGGCCCGTACCCACACAGGCAGAAGCCACCTCGTGTACGGTACCGTCTCCCCCTACCGCCACCACCAGAACATCATCAGGCAGATCTTCGACGATGCGAGATGCATGCCCAGGCTTCTCCGTAGCGTGCCATACAGGCTCCATCCCCGCTTGCTTCTCGAAAAAGGAAGTGATGACCTTGCGGCGG
>DASSJP010000640.1:0-3066 GCA_035691165.1 Rubrobacter sp. | reverse complement strand
CAGCGATAATTCGGTCATGTTCGAAGAAAAGAGAAAGGAAGTGCAATGAAGGAATCGAACTCTCGATCGAAGACCTCCGCGAAGAGAGCCAAACGAGTCTCACCTCGCAAGGAATTGGCCGTGGTGACCTTTGCTGCCGTCGCCTCCATCGCGGGGGTCGGAGGTCTACTGGGCGTGCATCAGCCCGTCTCGCAGGTGGCCCAACCCCCGCCGCAGCAGGCGGCGGCTTCCTGGTCGTCTTCCCTACATGCATCCCACTCCACCGTAAGTCAGGGCTCCAAGGCACGGGTCGTCCAGCCCGCGCAAAAGGCCCCGTCAGCTTCGTGGTCGTCTTCCCCGAGTGGATACCAGTCCACCGCGAGTCACACCGTAAGTCAGGGCTCCAAGGCACTCGCACGCACGGGTCAGACTACGAACGCAACCCAGAGATCCTCTCGCGTTTTCGAGCGTGATGCCCAGGGGGGTGAGGAGTCATGACGCTCACCACGCGATCCTATACGGGCCACGCCATGGGTACCGAGGTAAAGCTCCTGGTTGTTACCAATGACAAGGGCGCCGGTGAGGAAGCACTTCGTCGCGCCGTCTGTGACCTGGAGGAGACTGAGCAGGCGCTCTCGAGGTTCCGTGAAGACAGCGACCTTAGCATCCTCAATCGGGAGGGTAGAGCTCAACTCGCCATGCTGAACGATGAGGGACGTTTGCGCGCCGGCTGGCGCCTCTTGATGGCGATCAGAGCGGCCATCGACGCCTACGAGTGGTCGAATGGACTATTAGATCCGCGGATAATCGGGTCTTTGGAAGCATTCGGCTACAGGAAGTCGTTACCTCGCGAAGACGTTGGCTCCGTCGCACCTGCGGTTGCTCTAGGGTCCGTGGACATGAGCGGGTGGATCGACGAGACGAACGGTACGATCACGCTTCCTCAAGGTGTCAGGCTCGACCTCGCCGGGGTTGGGAAAGCTCTGGGGATAGGATGGGCGGCCCATCAGCTGGCTGGCCACGCCGGATTGTTAGTGGACGTTGGCGGCGACGTGTTGGCCCTAGGCCACGACGAGCACTACGATCCCTGGAGGGTCGCCGTGAAACACGAACGCATGGTTGGCGAGTTCTCGGGCCACGCTTTGGCCGTCGCCACCTCGACCACGGTGCTCAGGGCCTGGAAGACGAACGGGCGCCAGGCGCACCACCTGATCGACCCGCGCACTGGTGCTCCCTCCGAAGGAGAGTTACTGTACGCGACCGTCGCCGCGCCAACCATCCTCGAAGCCGATCTGGCCGCCAAGCTGTTGGTAATAGGCGGCGAGCAGATGGCCGAGCACCTGGACGAGAGTTTCCAGGCTGTTCTTACCGACCGGCACGGACATACTCGGTCCTCATTAGGAGGGCAGCCGATGGAGGTGGGAGCGTGATATACGCTCGCGCACCGCCGCTATTTATGCTCGCTATGTCTTCTATATAGAGGAAATGGCTAATGTTGACCAACGGAATGGACAACCTGGCTCAAGACGCCCCCCGGTCCTCGCTTCCACACTACATTAGTAGAAGCTACAGGAGCTGGTGACCCGCCATGAGTGGAAGAACAATCGCGGCGTTAGTGTCCGGGTGGTCACATCAAACCGCAAAGATAGGTAAAGACCTGGGCGCACAGCTTGCCGCCTGGTCGGGACGATCGGATAGCCTTCATTTACGGGTTCAGGGTGGTTCTAGCCCTCAACGAGGGCGAGCCAGAATCAGGATCTTCGTCGGCCTTCAGCCTGAGGAGGGCAGACCATGATTACCTTACCCCTTGACGCATTCGCCCTCGCGCTCGTAGGTGCCGCCGCGATCGTAGCCGCCTTTACTCTCGAAGGTCACTCACCACTGCAGGGTTGGGCCGTAGCCTGTCTTGGCACCTGTGCCCTAGTGCTTGCCATGTTCAGCAACACTATGGGTGCTCTAGATCTCCTAACGGCTTTCGGCGTGGTCCTCTTCGGCGGGATCGCCGGAGCCGGATGGAATCCTCGCGGCAAACATGCACTTCTGGCCGTGGGCTTGATCTTTCTCATAGTTGGGCTGATCCCGCGCCTCGTGGCCGTTCTGGCCCTCGGTGGCCCTGCCGGAGTGGCCGGCACGAGCCTGCCGTGGGCAGTGGCTCGTGCGGCCGGGTTTGTCGCCTTCTCCTCGGCGACGGGTGCTGTGCTCTTGGGCACCCGTAGCCCAGCACGCCTTCTGGTTGGGGGTTTGCCTGCCCGCCTCTACGCGCTACACCGAGCCTTAGGGTTAACGGCCATACTGGCTGTGGCCGTGCATCTTATATCGCTGTGGCTCGATACCTTTGTCCAGTTTAGCTGGGTACAGTTGCTCTTGGCTCCGTGGACAGCCAGCTACCGCCCGTTCGCAATAACTTTCGGCTTCCTGGCTCTGCTCTCGCTGGTAGCGACCGCCTCAAGCGGAGCTCTTAGGACGGTAGTGCCCGGCTGGCGCACGGTCCACCTGCTCGCGTACGCTACCTTCGCGCTGGGACTTGTCCACGGTATCCTGGCCGGGAGCGATTCCGGATCACCTTTGGCCATCCTCTTCTACATCGCCGCACTCTTCGCGGTGGTGCTAACGCTTCTGCGCCGCTACTTGCTCTATCCGACTCGTCGCTCGCGTGCAAAGCGCGGTGCGAATCGACGCTAGAACAGTCAAGCACTTCCTGGCGTGCTGCTTAAGATGCTCTTAAGAGCTCTGAAGAGAGAAACAGGAGCGCCGCGCCCAAGGGACGGAACCCCATGGCTGGCGACGGCTGAACTCGAACCGGTCTGGTGGCGGCTCCATCCCGATCTCTAATCGTTTTCTAATCTCATTCTAAGCGATCGCCAAGGTCTCTTGGCGAAAATGGGCATGTACTGAAGAAGCTGAAATAGGAAGGAGATGAATAGGATACAGAGAGCAAGCACCGGCGCAAAAGGCGACCATCCTAGTGCACAGATTTTGGAGCAACACGAAGGGAGATAAGCAAATGGACGTAACCATCGACAAGAGGAGCCTACGAGAGTCGGAGGTCGACCCAGAGAAATTCTGGGACCAGAGAGGACCGCGAGC
>DASSJP010000639.1:0-4583 GCA_035691165.1 Rubrobacter sp. | reverse complement strand
GACGACCGCACCGTACCCCGTCAACTCAGCTGTTCCTTCCCACCTTTCGTAGGCCAATGATCCTCCCTCACAAGCTCATAAGAGCGAGGCTAGGTGTCGCTGTGAATCATCCGCCACGCTCATCAGCGCCGCTATCTACTGGGACGCTAAGGCGCTATCATGATTGTTTACCATTGTATTGTTGCTCTACTGCTGCCACAGGGTTTCGGCGCATCCTATGCAACCTCTACCGTTTCAGTTGTTGTACCCTGCACGGGATGTTCAAACTACCTTGATAGGCTGTCAAGAGCGACTGCATCTAAGCATGCGGCAACGCCGGTATCTGCACGACACCTCAGCCGCCCTCGGGCTGGTCGTGGGGGTTCAAGTGGTTCAGTGTGCGAGGGCTCAGAACAGGCCTTAAGGTAAGAAAATCCGCTTTATGCTCAGCTGAGCGTTATTTCTCCGGACGCACCACTAAGACGGGGCAGTGAGCATGTCTGACCACGCCATCGGAGACGCTTCCCATGAGTGCTCTCCGTATCCCGCCTTGACCCCTGCTGCCCATCACTATCAGGCTAACGCTTAACTCCTTGGCCAGAGATACGATCTCGTCGTCCGCTCTTCCCACCTTGAGGTGAGTCTGAGTGACCTTTCCTCCTGCCTCTTGAACACGCTCCACCTGTCCATCTAGCATCGCTTGGACTTCTTCTCGGAGTTCCTGGCGGTGTCGTTCTGCTGCTTCCGGAAAGTGGAGAGTGTAGTCGGTTGCGAGGTAAGGGTCTTCGCCGACGGTTACGATATACAACTCTGAGTTAGTCTTCTCAGCAAGGTCTGCAGCAGTAGAAGAGGCCAGGTTGGCTTCCTCAGAGCCGTCGGTTGCCAGAAGAATCCTCATTGGGAACATAGAGGGCTCTCCACGAACCACCATTACCGGGCAGTGAGCATGGCGAACTACCGAGTCCGAAACGCTTCCCATGAGGGCTCGTCTCATCCCTCCCTGTCCCCTACTGCCCACTACTATGAGGGCAACTCCTAGCCCTTCGGCCGCTGCGATGATCTCTTCATCGATTCTCCCTATTCTGAGATGGGTTTGCGCTGTGCTGCCTCCAGCAGTCCTTACTTGCTCTACTTGAGCGTCCAACAGCGTGTGCGCTTCGTGATCAAGAAGCTTTCGTTCTCTTTCTGCTGCACCCTCAATCACTTCTGGGCCAACATAGTAGCCGGGGCGATGAGGCGTTATTCTGGGGCTCGCATGAACGATATGCAGCTCAGAGTCGGTTTTGTTGGCAAGATCAGCCGCGATGTGGGCAGCGAGGATCGCCTCTTCGGAGCCGTCTGTTGCCAGAAGGATCTTGGTAGGGAAGATGCTCATTCCGGTTCTTGCCTCCTCGCTCGCTAGGCTTTCCCACGCGGCATACAAATGATGCCACTGATTGCGGCCTGGTGCCTCTGCGGCGAGCTACGAGAGGTATGAGGTGTGTCGGGGGCAAGAGAGACATACCTTCGCGGGGATCGCTTCTTGGGAGGCGAACAGGCGAAGGACCGGCAGGAGCCGCCCCTAAGCCGCCCTCGGGCTGCTCGTTGGCAAGATGGAGGGTGTCTTTTTCGTTCTTGATCAATCTTGACCAGCAGATTGCACAATATGTGCCATGCCTCAGCCTTGCTACTGCGATAACTTATCCATAACACGGACAAGACACAGAAAGGAGGTGAACGACCATGATGGGCGGAAGCTTGATTCTATTGTTGCTCGTGCTGGCTCTCGCGGTTTTTGTGATCATCAAGCTCGTTCCCGACTGGCAGGATAGAGTGGGCCTCAGTAAACGCGAGGACGTCGAGGACTCGGCTGAAGAGACCTTGAGGCAGCGTTTCGCCAGGGGTGAGATAGACCAACAGGAGTACGAGGAACGACACCGTGTTCTGAGGGAAGAGAGGGAAGAATCTCCCGCTGCTCCCCGCTAAGAGACTTCGCCGCGTCCCCGACGGGCACGTCTCGGCGGGGACACCGCGAAAGCCTAGAGAGAAAGGAGAAGGAAAAGAGAAAGTCATGCAAACGTCATCAACCCGTATCGACAGGTTGAGTGGGCTGGATGCCCTCGCCTTGGCCGCCTCGCGCAACGAGCGGCTGGCGCCGGTCGATCCCGTCGCTTGTGGAAGGTGAGCGTCCCTAGAAGAGCTGCACTACCTCAGCGTGTCTTGGTCATGACTGTGTCCCTGGCCAACTCTGCCTTGAGATGTCCTATGGTAGTCACTAGATTCTAGAGGACTTCTCGCTGCCCGATCAGAAGGCACGTGTGAAGCGCCTACCAGCGCATTCGTTCCTGCAAGAGATCTAGGCAGATGGATAACCAGTGACCTCCTTGAAGTTGACCCACCAAATGTCCCTGCCACCGAAGCCGCCTTTCCTCACAGAATCGAAGAGGAAGATCTTGAGATCCGGCGTCCACGCTGGGCAACGATCATCGCCGGGCCCGTTGATCAACGATCCCAGGTTGACCAGTTCTCCCCACTTACCATGGAAATCGCGTGTCGTGATGTAGATATCTTCGTTGCCGAAGCCACCTGCGCGACTACTCGTGACGTATAGCGACTTGCCGTCAGGAGTAGGGATGGACATGTGCTCATCCCCCGCTGTGTTGACGTTTGGTCCCAGATTCTCTGGCGCACTCCACTCGCCATTTACGCGGCGCGATGTCCAGATGTCGTCGCCACCGTACCCTCCCGGCCGTGTGGATGTCCAGAATGCTTCATTACCATCTGCGGAGAAGAAGAGGCAATGGTCACTGTATGCAGAATTGACTGGTGGTTCCCCCGGAATGTCGCTGAGATTCTGCGGCTCTGACCAACCTTCGTTGGTCTTATGAGACACCCATATGTCATTAAGTCCAAGTCCGCCAAGTGACAGGGAGGTACTGCTCCGCTTGGACCCGGAGAGTGCGTTGGCTACCGTCAGGAAGTCTATAAACGGCGAAGGGATTGGCACGTTACGCAAAGACCCTTGAGGTCTACGGCTCGTGAAATATAGCCTATCCCCAGCACCGTTGATAACCGGTTCAACCTCTTCGTATCCGGTGTTAACAGGTGCTCCTAGCGATTCAGGAGGCGTCCATTTACCTTCCTCCCACGTGCCTTCCAAGCGCGAGACGCAGATATCAGCATTATTGCAATTGAAGTACATCGTACTCCCGTCGGCCGTGAAAGATGGCTCCGCCTCCCGAAACGGCGTATTAATCGCAGATCCCATGTTTACAGGTTGTACCTGTGCTTGCGGAACCTGCACCGTAGAGACAGTTTTACTATCAGGATTGACGAATGCGGAGATCACGAGCAGGAATGCTGCGGGCAATACAAAGCAACTAACAAGCAACCTGAACGCCCAAGGGCGGACAGGACGCTGGGGGGATCGAGATTGTTGCGCCTGAACTCTTGCTTGCCCAATTACAAGGCGAAGGCTCAGGTCATAGATAGACACAAACGCCGCCGAAAAAGCAACTCCCACAATCACAATTGCCAGAAGCCCTACTTCGAACCCGACAATATCGTTCCAACTTATACCCAGGAGAGCCGTCTGCATGGACCCATTTCCGGCAGAACCAACCAGGAACAAACTGACTAGCATTAGCAATGTGGAGAGCGTAGCCAGAACCGCACCCACGGATATACCGACCCCTAGGAAGTGCCAGAGGAAGTGTTCCACCTTCCGATAGAGTGCCCTGGGTGGTGAACGTTTGGTAGTAGATGTGGCCATGACGATCACCTCCTCTTCCTCAAGGACCGGAAGGGAAGGACCGCACCCGGTCCACATTCTTGCATTACAAACCCACCTTATTCCCTCTATTTACATGAATCATGACACAAATTGATCATTCAACATGGACATAATTGATCATTTTGTTGCTTTCCTGGGCGAGCGTCGGAGAAGGCCTCCTTCCACGCGGTTGGATGAACAAGGCCACGCCACGGTTAAGGCAGGCACTATCCGCTAACCGCCAACAGAGAGTCAGCTGAGGCGTCCAGCACCAAGAAACGATACTGTCCGGGCACCATGGGTCCTGCCCTTGCGAAGGCAGGGAGCTGTTCTCAAAGCGACCACCGGGCACGCAGCCGTTCATGTAGACGCGGGGGCTGGGTACGTCAGGCTTGCAAGCAGGACGCCTCAGCGCCTCACCTGGAAGCTCGGGCAGATAACCACGTCGGGAGCCGATTCCTCAGTTGCCTTGGAACTTGTCGTAATAGTGCGTGACCTTGTGTGGGGGCTATGCAGGGTGCTGGATACCTTGAACTGCCATTTCTTTGGTTGTTGATCAAGGTTGGTCAGCAGAATGCTCAATTTGTGTCATGGCAAAAGCTCCCCAAGGAACCACAATTTAGTTGCACTGAAGAGACCTTTGAGAGTGGAGATCGCCATGACTGCTCACCATGCCCCACATACACCGCCGTCGTGGAGGAGGGTCTTCTCGCTGCCAAAGACTCGCCTCGGGTGGTGGTCGGCAGGACTGACAGCCTTGTTCTTGGTCTATGTATTTGCGCTCATCATCGGGGTTAGTACACTTGAGGCTGAGAACCTGCCAGGGATAGGGTTATTCATGTTTGGGGTGACT
>DASSJP010000638.1:0-2096 GCA_035691165.1 Rubrobacter sp. | reverse complement strand
GAGTTCATGAAAGGAAATCCCGAGCCTGTGAAGAACCTCTACTCCCATCGGGAGGATGCAAGCCTTGCGAACCCCTACGGCCCTCCCGTGCGTGGGTGGGAGCAGATCTCCGAGGTCATGGAGCATGCCGCATCCCTACGCCGAGACGGCAAGGCCACTAGCTTTGAGATCGTAGCGAAGCACGTGACTCCTGAGCTCGCCTACGTTGTGCAACTGGAGCGGTTGAAGTCCAGGGTAGGCGGAAGAGAGGACATAACACCATACGCCCTGCGGGCAACGATGATCTTTCGACCTGAGAACGGAATCTGGAAGGTGGTGCACCGACACGCGGACCCCATAACCAGCCCTCAGCCAGCAGAATCGGTGATCCGGGAGTAGGTCTCTATATGACTGCCGCAGATGACCTCGTTGACGAACTGATCGAGCAATATCACCTGGCGTTGAATGCGTTCATGCAAGGAAACCCCGAACCCATCAAGAGGTTGTGGTTTCATCGAGACGACGTAAGCCTCACTAACCCTCAAGGCTCTACCGCGCGCGGGTGGGAGCAGGTCGTCGAGGCTATGGATAGTGCCGCAGCGACTCGCAGAGACGGCAGGTTCGTTGGCTCCGAGACCGTAGCGAAATACGTGATTCCCGGGCTTGCCTACGTTGTGGAGGTAGAGCACTTAGAGGCCAAGGTTCACGGAGAAGAGGAGATAACACCCTACGTTCTCCGGGTTACGATGATCTTTCGGCCTGAAGAGGGAGTGTGGAAAGTTGTTCATCGGCACGCCGACCAGATAGCCACGCCTCGACCAGCAGAATCGATACTAGATGAGTAGATCCCTTTGGTGAACATCGGAGAATCCGCCACTTCCATACACTCATGTGACCAAGAGCGAGAAGGGCCTGGCGCCCCGACCCACGTTCCTCTCTCTTTGACTCCTACTTGGGGATACGATTCTCGCAGCCACTCGAGTCTATGAACTTGTCGACGCCCTTGTCGAAGTAGACCGTGTCCTTGCCCCCGCCGCAGCCGACCGTGTCGCGCTCCCCGTCCGAGATGTAGATCGTGTCGTTGGTCGTACCTTCGGATCGGATCAGATCCCTTCCGGCTCCTCCCAAGATGCCCCTTGGCCCTTCGTCGGTCGTGTCATAGTTCCTGGCGTAACCCTTGATGTAATCGTCACCCCTACCCCCGACGAGCTTGCTGTGACCGTAGAGGTAGTCCGCCCCGGGTCCACCCGACAGAAGGTTTCGCCCGACTTCGTCACTAAAGGTGTCGTTGCCAGGACCGCCGTAGATCCTGTCGTCGCCCAGAATCTGGGGGCTTGTAGGAACCCGGTCCGCGCCGCTGCCACCCTTCGCGACGTCGTTCCCGTTCCCACCGTTGAAGAGATCCACACCGCCCTTGCCGATCATCCTATCGTTGCCTTCCCAGGCATTGATCCTGTTTCTCCCATCGGTCCCGTAAATGGTATCCCTCTCATTGGTCCCGCCACAGTAGAACCGGTCGGGGCTGCAGTTGATGGTCGCGGCCCACGCTACCCCGCTTGCCAACAGCACCACTAAGACCACCGCGGCCAACAACAATCCGCTTTTTCTCATGCTTCCGCTCCCTCCTGGGGTAGGGTGGAGGAAGAAGTTTTGTAGCCTCCGCCCCTATTGCTCTTCACTTAGTATGCGGTGGGGCGAGCGTCATATCCATAGGACCGTAGTCCCATTTTCGATGGAACAGGAGAAGAACCGTACGCCACGATTTCCCGCCGGCGGAAGTCCACTGCGTAGGATCGGGAACATCACCAACTGTGCGAGCCACTCCACATGGAACGTCTTGCCCGACCTTGCTACTCGCGCCCTTCCGGGGTAAGGCGGTCGATCCACTCGTCGGCTTCGGCGCGGGTCATGTCAGTGAGTGGCTTGCCGAGGCGGGTCTCCAGGCGTTCGACGCCGTTCTCGCCCCTCCACTCTACGGCCAGCGTCTTCAGGAGATCTACCTGGCTCTTGCGTGCTTTGCCTGAACCGCCTCTCTTCGACGGGGCAGGCTGATCAGCCTGCCCGTTCGGGGTGTCCTGCTCGGCGGGAGCGCTTTGGGAAGAGCCTTGAGAAGAATT
>DASSJP010000637.1:0-2414 GCA_035691165.1 Rubrobacter sp. | reverse complement strand
CTTTCTGCGAGTCGCTGCCGCTTGTGATGAACCTGGCGTGCACCCGCCTCGGGCTCTCCCCCGCAGAAGCCCTCTGCGCCTGCACGGCAAACGCTGCTCACGTCCTCGGGCTGGAGGACGTTGGCAGGCTTGCGCCAGGGTACATGGCAGATGTGCTCCTCCTCGACGCCCCTGACTGGCGTCACATCGCCTACCACCTCGGCGGCGACAGGTTCGCAGCAAAGATAAAATCCGGGCGAGTTCTCTAACTGACGGCAGATTCGCCGCTGTTAAACTGTCCCCATGCCAACGACCGTACGCATAAAGCCAGAGATCATAACCGCCCACAGGCTCAGGATAGAGATGTTCGGGCTGGAGGATGAGGATATAGAGAATACGATCCGCATGAAAGGCTGGGCCTGGGTCCTCGCCCGTCGCGGTTGGGTATACGCAGGCGAGCCGGACTTCATCTACCGCCAGATCCGGGAGGTCGTCATCGCCCTGCCGGATATCGAGTTCGAGCCAGAAGCCATCGAGGAGTCCGTGAAGACCGTCCTCGAAAAAGCCCGTACTGACGAGGAGCGCGAAGAGGGTCGCCTCCTGCTACACCGCGCCTTCGAGAAGACAGGCCAGCTCGCGGAGGCTGAAGAGTTTCTGTAAGATTGCGCGCTTACTCCTTCGCCGGATGCAACCTGAACCAGCGCAGCAGGCAAAGGAGAAGAAGGATCACGAGCGGCGTGGTCACACCTACCGCCATCTTCAGATTAAGGGCGGTTCCAGCGTCCATAAAACCGTTGGTGAAGAGGGTACTGAGCGGCGCCACGAGCCGCGAGCACAGGGAGAGCACGAGCGCCGCGGGGAGGAAGACCCAGCCCGGTCTGAGGGCCATCAGAGCGAGCGGCATGCTCACGTACCAGGGCCAGTAATGGGCCGAGACCACGAGAACGTAGGCCAATGCGATGCCCGCGCACGCCCCGAGGAGTCCCACGGCGTCGCGCACCCGCCAGCTCGAGATCAGCACGAAGATCACGAAAGCGCCTGCCAGGGCGCGCAGCGTGAGCCTGGCAGCCTCTCCCTGAGGAAAGGCGAACGACAGGTACAGGTACAGCAACCCGGAAGGCGACGACGAGTATAGCGGCTGGCCTTGCAGGCGCACGCCCTCGAAAGTTCGCGGCCCCACCCAGAACGGTTCGTAGAGCAGGACCGCGAGTGCGCCCCCGATCATGAGCCCGATCACGAGGTACAGAACCAGCCGCGAACGTCTGCGCTGTGTGCGCCAGAGGTAGACGAGTTGCGCAGGAAGGAAGACCACGGGCACGTACTTGACGAGCACTCCCAGCGCAGACGTCGCCATAGACAGCGCCGGTCGTCCCGACACGCACAGCGCGAGAGAGGCGAGCAGGCAAAAGATCATCAGCGCGTCGTTGTGGCCCTCCGCGGCGAACTCCATGATAATTACGGGGTTCCAGAGGTAGACGAGCGTGCCGAGGAGCTGGTCCTCCGGACGCACGCGGCCAAGGATCTTCCAGATGAGGGCTGCGGAGCCGAGGCTCGCCGCCACCATCAAAGTCTTTATCAGGAGCAGAGTACCCGGCACATCGCCAGCGATCCTGAACGCCGCGATCTCAAGTTGTGTCCACAGCGGTCCGTAAGGCGAGACACCATGTACGGGGAGCCATCCGAAGGGCGCGAGTTGCCTGGCGAAGTCCATATTGGCCACCGACGCGGCGGTCGTCACATAGGGGTTCACGCCAGGCAGATTACCCATGTAACCGTGGGCGACGTAGGTGAGGGCGTCGATGGACTGGTACGGCTGTCCGAGCAGCAGCCCGGTATTGAACAGAACAGGGAATGCGATGGCCAGCGTACGGGCCCGAACCTCTCCGAGCAGGCCACCGCGGCAGAGGATCAAAAGCCACAAATAGAGTACGAAGAGTAGGAGCGTAGCACCATAGTAGCCGCCGCTCTGCAGGAGCAGGCGAGGGCCGTCGGCGGGCTCCCCCCGAACGAGCGTGTGGGCTACCTGCTGGTCCAATCCGTTATGGAACATCGCACTTTGCGTGACGTAGACGACCAGGTAAAGGGCGGCGCTGGCCAGCCCGATAACGGCCACCCGGAGTGTTACGCGCCGCCCAGCGCCCTGGCCCTCGTTCACTGGTAGTAGATCCCCACCCGCAGTTAAATCTCGAAAGGCAGGGCGTCCCGAACTCCGATCAGAGTCGCTCCCACCCACACCGTAGCTGCCGCAGAATGAGCCATCAGCGGCAGACTAACCTATCGCGGTACTTGCGAAAAGATCTGCTGCATACGGAGCCTTACCTGGATGAGCTCGCAATGGCGGCATTCTTCCGCGAGTCGGACCGGCTCACAGACACCTATGTACTCGCGTGGCGCTGTAATGGCGTATCTCCCCATTAGTGAGGAGATACGCCAGC
>DASSJP010000636.1:0-4554 GCA_035691165.1 Rubrobacter sp. | reverse complement strand
CGTGCGGGAACTCGACCCGCAAGGTCAGGCTGTAGCTTGCACTTGGTATCGACTCCACCTTTATAACCTCTCTCCCTTGTGAGCACGCCCCACGCGTAGCTCATCGGTGATTGTATTGCAGTCACGTACCACGGTAAATGGCATCAGGTCTTGTTGCGGAAGGGATCTCCTTCGGACCGAAGCGATGAATCAAACTTCATCAATGCCGCTGTGAGATCCGAAACCTGACACCTCAAACCGGCAGATACCCTGGATCTTCGGGGAGATCCATACCCGGCAATGCGTCGCGGCGGGCGAGGAACCAGCTCCCGGTCTCTGTGAGCGGGCCCGCCTCCCCGGCGGCCTGTTCGAGACCAGCACGCAGCTCGTGCAGGAGTGGCGGCCTCTCGCCGTAGGAGACCATCTCGAGCTCTGCGGCGACGGCAGCGTCAACGAACTCGCCCCAGATGCGTGAGGCGGGCTCGTCGGATTCGGGTGGTGAGGCGAATGCGCGTTTGATCTCATCTGGGAGCGTGGCCGGCGCCAGCATCGCGAGACGTTCCGGATCGTGGGCGCGGCCCTGCTCATCAAGGTAGCGTCGGGCTGCGAAGAGCAGTAGTCGCGAGGGAACGGTGCGTTTGTTCCAGGAGGCGGCGACAGCCTCCCAGTCTATATACGATCCAGCATAAAGCCTGTGCAGGTCCATGGATGGTTATTCTAATGCACCCGGCGCAGAAATCGGTTCTCTCGACGCTTTCTCGGCCGCACGCGCGCATCCCCGCGAAGAGCTTCTCTTGCGCCTTGGAGGCACAGGCGAGGTTGCGTGAAGAATTCACAGCGACGTTCATGAAGGTCGACCTTTCAGATCTCAGAAGCCGCTTGATGGGCCGCCAGTGACGATGTCGAGGTCGCTGGTGTCCGCCTCGGGGAAGTCGAGCGCCAGGTCCCCCTCAGTAGCCCTGGCCATGTAATCTGACCAGATGTCCATTGGCAGGGTCTCCCCGTTTGGCTCCTGGATCCCGTGGACACCAACGAGCGAGCGCCGGCCCTCCGGATAGCCGACCCACACGGAGGTGCAGAGGCGGGGCGTATAGCCGACGTACCAGGCGTCCGCGAAGTTATCAGTGGTGCCCGTCTTGCCCGCGGAGGGATGCCCTATCTCCTCGTCGAGGTCGTGGAACATCGTCGCCGTACCTTCCTCCACCACGCCCCTCAAGACCTGGGTCGCGACCGCGGCCTGGTTGCCCGTGAGCACGCGCCGTCCACCGATCTCGTGATCGTAGACCGTCTCGCTCTCGCCGTAGCTGTTTCTGTCGATGCTCTCGATGGAGTAAGGCTCGCGATGGATGCCGCCACCGGCGAAGGTCGAGTAGGCCGAAGCCATCTCGAGCGGGCTGACGCCCGTACCAAGGCCACCGATAGCGGTCGATGGGTAGGGCTCGACAGGCGTATTGATGCCGAAGTCTTTAGCGGTCTGAACGACGTTGTCCAGGCCAACGTCGGCTGCGAGCTGCACGAAGACCGTGTTGTCCGACTCCGCCATCGCTTTGGAGACCGTGATCACCCCTCGCTCTATGTAATCGTAGTTGTGGACCTCGTAGTACTCATTATTGAATTCGAAGGTCAGCTGGTGGGACACGTAGGTACTATACGGGGAGATATTTTCCCTCAGGGCCGCTGCGAGCACGATGGGCTTGAAGGAGCTGCCTGGTTGACGCCTGGCGTCGAGCGGGAGGTTGAAGTCCCCCTTCTGCCCGGCCAGAGCGCGTATGGCGCCGCTCTGGGGCTCGACGGTGACAACGGCGGCGGAAGGGTCGTCCGGCTCCGAGAGAACGTTCCCCGAGGTCTCGACGGCCGCGTGCTGGATGTCGGGGTCCATCGTCGTGTGGATTCTCAGGCCCCCGAGTTCCAACGCCTTCGGCCCCAGTCTCTCCTCCACCTCACGCCTGACCTTCTCCATGAAGGGCGTGTATGCCGGGTCCTCCGGCGGCGGGTCGGGGGCGAACGTCAGGGGGGCTGCCTCGGCCTCATCGCGCTCGTCGGCGGAGATCACACCCTGTTCTTGCATCAACCTGAGCACCCTGTCGCGGCGCTCGCGGGCCCTGTCCACGATCACGTCCCCCTCCCAGGTCGTGTATGTCGAGGGAGCGTGGAGCACACCGGCGAGCGTCGCAGCTTCGGAGAGGTTGAGATCGCTGGCGTTCTTGCCGAAGTATCTCTGCGCAGCCGCCTCGGCGCCGTAAGCCCCGTTTCCGAAGTACACGGTGTTCAGGTAGGCTGTGAGGACCTCGTTCTTCGTGTGTTTGCGCTCGTAGGCGAAAGCGAGCGCGGACTGGACGAAGCGTCTGCGGAATGAGGTCTCGAAGCGCTGGTCCTCGGGAACGTAGAGGTTCTTCATAAGTTGCTCCGTGATGGTGGAGCCACCTTCCTGCACATCCCACGATCTCAGATCCGTCCAGGCCGCGCGGGCAAGCCCCTCGAAGTCCACCCCGAAGTGGTCGTAGAAACGCCTGTCCTCGACGGCGACGACCGCCTCGGGGAGATACTCGCCGAGCCCCTTGAAACCGACGGTCTCGCGGCTCTCGGTTACCGGGATCTCCCCGATCTGGTTCCCATCCACGTCGTAGACGTAGGAGTTCTCGGCGAGCTCGGGATAGGTCCGGTTGAGGCTGTCCTCGTACTCCTTGATGACGAACAGGTAGAGACAGGAAACGACGATCACTGCGGATACGCCGAGGATGAGAACCAGGTTGAAGAGGGCGCGAAGTCCCCGTACGAAGCGTCCCAGCGGGCGCCCCTTCGACGTCTTCTTGCTGGTTTCGAAGAAGTTGTTCACGGCCCTCCGGCCGTAGTCTACCCCAATCGAGTACGGGCCGATGGACGCGGGTGGAAAGCGTGCGTTCCAGACGAGATACGCCCGCTACCTCAAAGAAGACCGCGCAGATGGTAGGATGCCCGCATGCTGGAGTTGACTTGCACGGTCAGGCGCATCGGTGACTACGAGAGCCGCACCGAGGAATACGAGGTCTCCTATGCCGTTGGAGAAGGAGTACCTCATGGCTTGCGCATCAAATACCAGGCCGCGCGGGCTTACGAGATCAACGCCGCACTAGACGCGGCGGTCGAAACAGCGAGAGAAGCCATCTCCGAAGAAGACCCCGACCTGAAAGGCCCGACGGACGAGGCCCTCTCCAAGTTCACCTGGCGCGCGCTCCAGGCCTCCAAATACGAAGAGGGCGAGGCGAGATCTTCCAGCCTGGAGTTCTGAAGAAATAGAAAAGGCGGCGCCCCGAAGCGGAGGCGCCGCCGAACCTCGAAGGTTTCTACGGGCGATGTACCCTGTTACAGCCGCTCAGAACGTCCTTATTGTCTACGACGACCCGGTCGAAACCGGAGCCGCAGTCAACAACGTCCTTAGCCGCGGGGCGATTGAGCACCCGGATCCAGTCGTCGCCTTTACCGGCGGAGACGTTATCCTGGGCTGACTCATCCCTGGGACCGGCATAGATGGTGTCGTCACCCGCTCCGCCGTCCAGGGTATCGCTACCCAGGCGGCCCCGGATCAAATCCTGGCCGCCCTTGCCGTCGATTTGATCAGCTTTCTTCGTTCCAATGAGCCTGTCGTCACCGTTGGTGCCGTCGATGGTCGCCGCCAGGGCTACCCCGCCGACCACCGCGAGCACGGCAAACATGGCCACCACCATCAAGATCACTCTTCGCCTCATCTATGCTCCTCTCGCCAGGGGAACTATTTCCCCTCCGCTTATGACCAGGGCATCCTACAGCGGCGCGACGTCCAGCGTATCCCCCAAATGAGGTATTTTTCCGAGCGTCGGGCGTTAGGAATCGCCCGCGCTCGCGATCAGCTCTCCGAGAGTGACCCTGCCTTCGTAGAGGGCGGTGCCGACCACCACGCCGACGACACCGGGCATCCTGGAGAGCGTGGCCACGTCCTCGACCCCGCGGACGCCTCCGCTGGCGATGGTCGGGATTATCTTCGCGATGGAGGCGGTCCCTTCGAGGGCCGCCCCTGCGTCCATGCCGTCGCGGGCGACGTCCGTGTAGAGAACCGAGCCAACGCCGTCCGCGGCCAATTCCTCCGACAGGTCAAGAACCGGAACCCCACTCGACCTCCGCCAGCCGTGCGTCGCCACGAGCCCGTCCCTGGCATCGACGGCCACGACGAGAGAGCCGCCGGCCTCCTCTACGGCCCTCAGCCGCAGATCCCGATCCCCGACCGCAGCCGTACCCATCACGACACGCCCGGCGCCCGCCCTCCGAACGGCACACAGGTCTTCGAGTGTGCGGATGCCGCCCCCAACCTGCAGCGGGACGCCAACGGCGAGGGCCATCTCGCGGATCAGCTCCAGCTGCACCGGTCTTCCCTCTTCGGCACCATCGAGATCGACGACGTGGATCGCCACCGCACCCTGCCTCTCCCACTCGCGTGCGCGTTCGACGGGATCCGCATCGTACTCCTTCGAGCGACCGAAGTCCCCTTGCTTGAGACGGACGCACCTGCCGCCACGCAGATCGATTGCGGGAAAAACAGTGAAATATTGCCCGGTCATCGGC
>DASSJP010000635.1:0-3090 GCA_035691165.1 Rubrobacter sp. | reverse complement strand
GAGCTCCTCCCTCAAAGCACGATCGAGGGCGACTGGGGAGTGCAGCCACAGACCGCCACCTTCGCCCGAAAGCCTGACAACGCTCATGCGCGTGCCCAACTCGATGCCGAAGAGGCGCAGGGGCATCTCGCGGATCCACAGCCGGTTGGGGACGAGCTCTTCCACCGCTCTCCTCCTCGTTCCTCCCACTTAAGCTAAGGTGGGCTCGTTGACCCTTTCCACCTTAGAGCATGATGCCACCGGCTCCCGCACGGCGCGAACTTCTTAGAAGACCCCCTCCCGGATGGTGGGTGAATAGACTTCTAGTCCGGACTGTCGGCTTCGCTTTGCCGCTCTGCCTCTCTCAGAGCTATGATCTCGCGTGCGGTGCGCCAACCTCCGGGGTGATCCCTTCTAACAACCCGGCGCATCAGGAGATTTACCAGACCTGTGTGATGATCGACCCAATCCTGTAGGTTCACGTCGTAGCCGTAATCTTCTTCTTTCGCAATCTCGAAGTACAGTTCGAAGGCATGACCGAGGTGGTAAAGGATTAGGGCTTCGCGCTCCTCTACCCCGTGACGCTGGGCTATGTCTGCAACTCTGTCCCTGTCTATCTCCACTTATCGCCCCTCTCTGCTCGCTCCCCACCACCGGCGCATCTTACCCTTGTCCGGCCGTGGCCGTCAGCGGCCATCCTCGCGGCTCCCAGGAGTCGGATATGCTGGATGCGGACTTCCGAGAATGACGCCGACGCGAAGTTCGGTCGGCCCCGGTCCTAAGGGCAAGGAATTCTCGGGTAGTTGCGATGTTACGAGTCGCAACCGCCTGCTACACAGTACTGAAACAAACGCTACATACTCTCCGCCATTTGACGCCGAAGGGCTCGCGCCATGCCGCTCTTGTGTCCGTGCTCTCCTGTACCAATTTGGGGTCGTCACTGCCGCGTTAGTAACATCACCTCCTCTTCGGTTTGTTCTTCTCTGCTCCCTCGTTTCTCTCTAAGCGGCCTCCCGCTGTGCGCGCCGATGCGTGTTGTAGAGCGGGTCGTATACCTCCCCGGTCATCCACAGGCGGTGCAAGAGCACACAGAGCTTCCTGGCCACGGCCACCACCGCCCGTTTCTTTGCGTTCTTGCCTCCGCGGGAGGCTATCTTCTCCCCGTGGCGTCTGAGATCCGAGTCGGAGCCGAAAGGACCCAGGACGTAGTGGGCGCTGCCCACCAGGAGCTTACGGTAAGCATCTCGTCTCCCTCCTTGGAGATGCGCTTCTCACGAGGATCCCTCTCTCCCGAGCGGTCAGTGGCGGGCACGAGCCCCAGGTACGCCCCCACGGAACGGCTCCTTTCGAAGCGGTGGGGTTCCTCCAAGGTGAGCACGAAGGTCAGGGCCGTGAGCGGCCCTATCCCCTCGACCTGACGCAGGAGCTCAGTCTCCGGATAGTGCTCTTCGGAGACCGTTTCTAGCTGCCGGTCGTATTGGCGGATGCGCTCGGCGAGCGAAGCGATCTGCTCCAGGATGGGACCCAGGGCAGGTCGGAGTGCCTCGGGGATGTGCTCTGGGGCCCTCTTGTGGAAACTCGCCGCCGGGCACTTGGGCAGACGGGCACCGAAGGACTTGACCGCTCCCCTGACGTGGTTGACCAACTGCGTGCGGCAACCGACTAACGCCTGGCGGGAGCGGATGACGGCCATGTGGGCCTGGGAGCCTTCGCCCCTGTGCTTGAGCGGGTACAAGAGCTTCGGGTCCAGACGTGCCAGGCGGGCGAGGTTCTCGGCATCTACTTCATCGGTCTTGCGCTTGCTCTAGCATAGATGAGCCTCAGTTTGCGGGCGTTTGCTACGAGGACCTCGTGACCACACTCCTCCAAGAGCCTGCTAACCCAGGGCGAATGGGTCCCGGTCTCTATGGCCACCCGCAAAGGCTGCTCA
The DNA here is from genome assembly GCA_035691165.1 of Rubrobacter sp. GTDB lineage: Bacteria > Actinomycetota > Rubrobacteria > Rubrobacterales > Rubrobacteraceae > Rubrobacter_D. Next base: position 1,181 of record DASSJP010000635.1, on the reverse strand, counting down.
GACGCGAAGCGTCGTCTTAGGGCCTCGGGGTTAGTGCGCAGCCTACCCTCTTCGACGACCTCGCCGCTTTGCGTGTCGATGAGGCACAGGTAAGAGTACCTGTCGCCGAGGTCCAATCCGGCTGTCGTCTGTGGTTGCTGTTTGCTACCATCCATGGTGGGCCGATCCTCCTTTCGATTGGGCGTAAGAGCCCGTCTAGCGTATGCAGACCATAAGGTACTGCGTATGGGGGTCGGCCTTCTCATCTCATCTTCTTAGAACCCCCTGGAGGCGAAGTTCTGAGAATGCGAGCTCTACGCACTCGGGTGAATAAGGCCAAGAAAGTAGGACCGAGGCTGCGCGACGCCCCGGCCCCTTCATTAGACGCTCTTCGGTTAGGAGAGTAGGTCTTTGAAGTTGCCTTTCTTCTCCTTGAGCCTGCCCTTCCTCTGGTCCGAGCGGCCTTCCCTCTTGAGTTTCTTGTCGCCCGTTAGGGAACCGCCTGCTTCTTTCATCCGGCCCTTGGCCCGGTCCATCGCTCCCTTATCCTTGTCTTCCCTGCCGCTCCTGCTTGGCACGCTTGCTTCCTCCTTCTTGACTTACCGATGGTCGTTGGCTCCTCTTATGAAGCCCTTATCTTGCGATCCATCTGCTCAAGCAGCGTCCCGCGCCTCTTGTTGAGCTCCTCGTAATCGCGGACCAGCTGCAGCTCCTCCACGGAGAGGTCGTCGAGGCGTCCTGAGACCTCCTCCACGTTCATCTCGTCGTAGCCCTCTATGGGGAATACGGCCGCCTCCGCCGTCCGCTCGGCGCCCTCGACCGTAGCGCCGACTGCTCCGGTAGCACTACCCGCCAATCCTGTGGTCGTCTCTGAAAGGGTGCGTACTCCCTCCCTGGCGCTTTGGCTGGCCTGCTCGGTACCCGCCCGGTAGCGGGAGAAGGCATCGTTGAGGAACTCTGTGTAGGCTTCGACGGACTCTCTGGCGAGTGCCTGTCCAGCTTCCTGCTGCCTGGCTGCCTGCTCGGAGAGTTGTTGGGCGTTTGCGCGGCCGGCCTCAGTCTGCTCCCTGAGGGTGCTCGCCACAAGCTCTGAGAACTCCTTGGCGCGTTGTTGCTGGCGCTCGGCCGACTCCGAGGCCTGCCCGTAGACTAGCCTGTAGGAGTCGGCAAGGGTCTCGGCGAAGCGCTGGGCTGCCTCGTTG
>DASSJP010000634.1:0-6360 GCA_035691165.1 Rubrobacter sp. | reverse complement strand
CATGACCTCGTCAACACGGGCACTGAGGCGTTGGAAGTCATCGCCTTCTTCTCCGCGCCTGCGGTAAACCAACACTGGGATGAGGTGGTGCTCCCACCAAACGGCCACGTGACCGGCTCGCCGAACGCGCCCGACTCGTAGGGCCAGGTGAAGGTCTCAGAACACGCCTTGACCGAGCTTCCTTGAGCTAGCGTCCGCCCCGCACCCGCGCTACCCTGTAGAGCATGAACAATGCAGGACGACGCGCGCCATTCGCAGGTACGCTCGAGTGGTCGCCGAAGACACAGCGGTGGTGCACCGGCTCGGATCACCTCGACCGTTCGCACGAGGATTCCGTCAGGCAGAGTCGAAGGCCCGCGACGGTCTAGGGCTTGGGTTCAACGACGGTTCAATTACGGCAGGAAGGGGTCTCGCGAACGGCACTTTTCCCCTTGTATGAGGGGATAGTGTTCTCAGGGTGCCCCAGCAACGATTGCCAGGACTACTCGCCCTCGGCGCTAGAAAAGTTCCTCGAGATCCGGCGCGGCGAGCGCTGATGGCGCCCCCAATCATCTTCAGCACCGGCTCACTCTATCCATTCGGCCTCGAAAGGGTGTACGGTTGGATCTCGGAGGCGGGTTACGACGGGGTCGAGATCATGATGGACGAACGCTGGGACACCCATCAGGAGGAATATCTGAAAGGACTCGTGGAGAGGCACGGCATCCCGATCCTGGCCCTCCACCCTCCGCTTCGACGCGGCGCCTGGGGACTGGCTCCTGGGGAGACGATGGTGCGGGTCGCAAGACTGGCCCAGAAGATTCAGGTTCCCGTCGTGGTGGCCCACCCACCCCCTCCGGGCAAACCCCTGGCACGTTGGAAGGACGGACCTCTGCGTGAGGCACGCGAGTATGGCGTCACCGTTGCCGTCGAGAACATGCCCCGCAATGAGGCCAGAGGGATAATTCGAGTTAGGCGTGGAAGTTGTTACTTGCCCGAGGACCTCGCCGATGTGGGCGACGTGACGCTCGACACCAGCCACGCGGGGGCGAGCAAGGTCGACGTCCTTCGGGCACACTCGGTCCTAGCCACCCAGCTCAGCCACGTCCACCTCTCCGACTCCAACCTGGAAGCTGGCAGGGACGAGCATCGCCTGCCGGGCAAAGGACGTCTGCCCCTCAAACCCTTGCTGGCTGCGCTGAGTGCGAGCGGGTATCCCGGTGCCGTGAGCCTGGAGCTCAAGCCCTGGCCGCTCGGAACCCCTGATACCGGGACTATCCTGGAGAGGATGCGCGCCGCGCTCGCGTTCGCGCGAGAAGGGCTCGAAGGACGCTAGCATTTCTCTCCTGCACGCGGATGATAAGCTCTCCGGGTGTTTCTTCAGGAAGGAGCAATCCATGACAGACGAGCGGGTTGGAAAGCTGGCGCGGGTCCTGGTGGACTATTCGATCGAAGCAGGACAGGGGGATCAGGTCCTCGTCTTCGGGGAGGTAGGCGCAGGACCCCTGATCAAAGCGCTCTACGCGAGGCTCTTGCAGGTCGGCGCCACCCCAATTACGCAGGTGAGTCTGCCTGGGATGCAGGAGCTCTTCTTCGAGCACGCGCAGGAGCTTCACTATAAGGAGATACCAGGTGTCACACGCGCCATCTACGAAGGCGCTGACGCCCAGATCGGTATCCGCTCGCCGAGCAATACCCGGGCGCTCGCCAACGTTAACCCCTCCAAGCAACAGGATCTCCAGAGGCGAAACAGGCCGCTGAGCGAGATGGTACTGGAGAAGGACCGCTGGGTACTGACGCTCTTCCCGACGGAGGCGCTGGCCCAGGAGGCGCACATGAGCCTCGCCGAGTACGAGGAGTTCGCGTTCGAGGCGATGGGGCTCAACGAGGATGACCCGGTACGGTACTGGGGCGAGAAGTCCGCCCAACAGGAGCGGCTCAAGGAGAGGCTCGAGGAGGCGCGTGAGATCCGCATCGTCGGACCGGAGACTGACCTGACGCTCTCGGTCGAGGGACGCACGTTCGTCAACTCCGCCGGAAAGCGCAACATGCCGTGCGGCGAGGTCTTCACAGGTCCCGTCGAGGACTCTGCCAGCGGGACGGTGTACTTCGGCGTACCCGCCGCGATAGGTGGGCGCGAGGTCTCGGGGGCGCGCTTGCGTTTCGAGGAGGGGAAGGTCGTCGAGGCGAGCGCGGAGAAAGGCGGGGAGTACCTGATGAGCCTGCTCGAGGCCGACGCGGGGGCCAGGTACCTCGGAGAGCTCGGGATCGGGACCAACTACGGCATCCGCCGGGCGAGCGCTAACGTCCTCTTCGACGAGAAGCTCGGCGGGACGGTGCACCTCGCGATAGGCCGCTCCTACGCTGAGACCGGCGGCAAGAACGACTCCAGCGTGCACACGGATCTCGTCTGCGACCTGCGCGAGGGCGGCGAGCTCTACGCAGACGGGGAGTTGATCCAGGAGAACGGACGCTTCCTCGAGTTCGACCTCGCGGGCTGAATATGCCCGGTGAGACGATGTTGCGCGTCGCGAACGTCAGGAATGAGGAAGCACTCGAGAGCATCCGCGACGCCCTGGACCTGCTCGGCGTGTACTACGAACACGTTGGCTCGGAACCGGACGAGGATCGCTTCCCCCAAACGGCGTACTTCGACGTCTCGTACGACTCGAAGGAGCAGGTCGAGCGGGCGCTCACGGTCCTCTCGGATGAATACGACTTCGACGCCGAGGTGCTCTGAGAAAGGTCCGCAACCCGAATGCCAGGGGGTATGATCGTGAGATCCTTTACCTGGCCCCGGCTGCTCTGGGGGCGCTCGCCGCGGAACCCACCTATGTGCTAGTTGACACGGCCATCGTCGGACACCTGGGCACGCCCCAGCTCGCTGCGCTCGCGATCTTCTCAGCACGGGCCTGACGCTCTTCAACTTCCTCACCTACGGCACGACGGCACGGGTGGCCCGTCTGCACGGCGCCGGTGAGGATGCCGCCGCGGGACGCCTCGGGGCGCGGGCGCTCTGGCTCTCCGTCGGGCTCGGTGGTGCTTTGTTCATTGCTGCCATTTTGCTGGCGTCCCCTGCTGTCTCGCTTATGGGTGGGGAGGGGAGAGCGGGGGAGATGGCCGTGTCGTATCTCAGGATCTCGGCTCTCGGGGTGCCTTTCGCCACGATCGCGCTCGCCGGTCAGGGGTTTTTGCGCGGTGTGGGGAACTTGCGGCGCCCGCTCGTGATCCTGGTAGCCGTCAACGCCGCGAACGTTGTCCTCGAAGTCCTCTTCGTCTACGGGTGGGGGATCTCCGGCTCAGCCTGGGGTACCGTACTGGCCCAGATGGGAATGGGAGCGGCCTTCGTGTACGAGCTGCCACGAGCCCCTGCCGACTCTCGCCTCCCGAGCTGGTCTACGATGCGTCCGCTGCTCAAGGTCGGAGGAGACATCGCTGTCAGGACTGGTGCTCCTCTCCTTCGCGCTCGCGAGCGCGGTCGTTGCACGTATGGGAGAGTCTTCGCTGGCGGCCCATCAGGTCGCCTTCCAGCTATTCGTCTTCCTCGCGCTCGTGCTCGACGCCGTCGCCATAGCGGGGCAGATCATGGTCGGACGCTCTCTCGGAGCCGGTGACGCCGATGGGGCGTACGCGGCTGCGGCCCGTATGATCTTCTGGTCCGTAGCCGTGGGAGTCCTCTTCGCCGCCGCTCTCCTGGCAAGCATCGGGATCATCCCACGCGCCTTCACCGGGGACCCCGCCGTGATCGAACGCGCCCAGGTTCTCTGGCCTTTCTTCGCGCTCATGCAGCCGATCGGGGCGGCGGTCTTCGCGCTGGACGGAATCCTGATCGGGGCAAGCGACAGGCGCTTCCTGAAGTGGTCGATGGTCGCCGCACTGGCGTGTTTCGCGCCGCTGGCCCTCGCCGCTCTGGCGCTCCACCTCGGCGTCGTGGTGGTCTGGGCCGCACTGAACGTCCTGATGGCCGTGCGCCTCATCACCTGCGGCGCGCGCTTTGTGGGCCGTCGCTGGGCCGTCTCAGGCGCCTCGACGATGGGCTGCGCCTGAGCATCTTGACGAAACGCTCACGTTCGCCTGTCGAGGGTCGGTTTATACTCTCACGGTAACTCTCAGAAAGGTGGTGATGGTGGTGAGATCTCACGGCAAGATACTCGGGCTCGTGCCATACGATTTCAGATTTCCGACCCCGGGACGTGCCCGCCAGACGTTCTGGAACCCCGGCGACGAGCGCTTCCTGGTCCCGACGTTTTTCGGGGTCGGCTGGACGGTGAACCTGAGGAGCGCGCACCGTCATCCGCTTCAGGCGGTACTCGTAGCGGCCTTCGTACTGTGGCGCATCCGCACCGCGAGGAGACGCTAGGATGCGCTACGACGCTGTATTCCTGGACGTAGACGGCACCCTCCTGTGGGTTGACCTGGACCTGGAAGGGTACGTCGAGGACCTCGCACCGTACTCGGGCAACGGCGGGCTGACCATCGAGCGGGTCGCGGGCCCGGTGTGGGGCAGCCTGCGGCGTCACATCGAGGGCAACGTGGAGTACCGTACCGAGAAGGACCTGGCCGGTTTCAAGCGCCGAAATGCACAGATGACCGCCGTAGAGATCGGCATAGACGTACCGGTCGAGGTCCTCACCGAAGTGGCGGAGCGCAGGATCTCCTTCAACCCTTACCCCGAGTCGGAGGCGGTGCTGCGCCGCTTGCGGGAGATGGGAATAAGAGTCTTCGCGGTCTCCAACTGGGACATCGAACTCGCCAGGGTGCTCGACGACCTCGGCTGGACCGGCTTCTTCGACGACGTGATCGTATCGGCGGTCGTCGGGATAGAGAAGCCACGGGGTGAGATCTTCGAGGAAGCGCTGCGTGCGAGCGGGATCTCCCGCGACAGGGTGGTACACGTCGGCAACGATCCCATCACCGACGTCAACGGCGCGTCACAGGCCGGCCTTGACACTGTGCTCGTGGACCGCAGGGGCACCGTCGAAGCGCCTGATGCAACCTTCGTCATCTCCGACCTCAACGGTCTACCAGGGATCGTCGAGGGGTAAGCACATGCCTGAGGACATAGACCGGCCGCGCATCGAGCGGGCCGTGCGTGAGATCCTGCTCGCCATAGGCGAGGACCCGGAGCGGGAGGCCCTGATCGAAACCCCCGAGCGCGTCGCGGAAGCATACGCGCACCTCTTCTCGGGCCTCCACGAGGACCCTGCGCGCAACCTGGAGGTCTCCTTCCCCGCGGAGAGCAATGATACGGTGCTGCTGCGGGACGTACCGCTTGCGAGCGTTTGCGAACATCACCTGCTTCCCTTCATAGGCAAAGCGCACGTTGCGTACGTGCCCGAGGAGCGAGTCGTGGGGCTCTCCGAGATCGTGCACCTCATCGAGGGTTACGCCCACAGACCACAGCTCCAGGAACGTCTGACGGCCCAGATCGCCGACGCTCTGCACGAGATTCTTGGCTCACGCGGTTCCTTCGTGGTCATCGAGGCCGAGCAACTGTGCATGACCATGAGAGGAGCACAGAAGCCTGGCACTATCACCGTTACCTCGGCAGGCCGGGGGGTCTTCGATGAGGAACCGGGGCGCAGGGCGGAGATGATGGCTTTGATCTCACGCGGCGAAAGTCTGGGTTAGAGCCGCGACCGTGCCGGACTGCAAGAACCCCTATCCGAGGCTCCTCAGCGCGCCAGGCTAAGGATGAGCTTTGTCCTCCGGATCTTCATCCCCTGGCCGGTCTCTTCCGGTGATGGTCCGCATGGCTTCGTCGATATTCTGGCCTGCCTCTTCGACCGGCTCCATGTACAGGCGCGCCCATGAGATCCTGTCGTCCCTTATCCCCATAACAGTCACACCTGCCATCTGCATGCCCGTGGCGCTCCAGTGCCACTCACTCCACACGACGTCTCCATCGGAGCTGTTCCTGAGCACCTCGGCCTCGAAGTCGGGGAAGCTCTCGAACATGCCTGACCAGTTCTTGTGTACCTGATCCTTGCCGCCGAAGCCCCGGTTGGGATGGGCCGGTTGCTCGCTCCGGTAGTCGGGATCAAAGCATTCCAGCATCGCATCGGGATCATGGGCGTTGAGTGCATCACGAAGCCGTTCGAGTACTGCTGGCACTGCACTTTCTCCTTCCTGGTTGGCATCCTGGTGCGATACGTCCTGCGTACAGGGAAGTGACACCCATCCACGATGTTCCGGTTTCATCCGGCAAGAACTCCAGACTGTTCCGGAGGGTGCTATTCTGCCGTCTCGACGGCTGCTCTCTCCGGGACTCCGGCCAGGGCCGCTCCGGCGATACCAGCGTCGTTGTGCATCTCTGCGGTCACGATCTTCGTGCGCGACGTGAGATGGGGGAAGAACTTCTCGGACTTCTTGCTGATACCG
>DASSJP010000633.1:0-5972 GCA_035691165.1 Rubrobacter sp. | reverse complement strand
TGATGCATGATGCGAGAACCAACGGTACGGCGACAGGACCGAGAAATCCCAGCGAAACCCCGAGCCAGGCCGCGGTGACGGCCCCAATGTAGAGCTGGCCCTCACCTCCGATGTTGAAAAGTCCCGCCCGGAAGGCCACGGCCACGGCGAGCCCGGTGAAGATGAGGGGTGTCGTGTACAGCAGGGTGCGTCCCAGCGCGAAGGGATCTCCGACCGCACCCTCGAGGAGTGCTGCGTAGGCGGAGAGAGGGTTGTTGCCCGTCGCGAGGACTATGACCGCCCCTATGATAAAAGAAAGAAGTATGGCTATGACGGGGAAGAGCAGAGCGCCAGCGGCCCCTGCGAGCATCCGTCTCAGGGCCGAGCCTCTCCCATTCGTCACTCCAGGCTCCTCGCTCACGCGCTCTTCTCATCAGCGCCACGCCCCGCCATCAGGAGGCCGAGCTCTTCGTCCGTCGCGTCCGGACCGACCTCGCCGACGATCCTGCCCGCGTAAAGGACGACTATACGGTCAGAGAGGGATCTGACCTCCTCCAGTTCCAGGGAGATGAGGAGTATCGCCTTGCCTTCCGAGCGCTGCTCCAGGAGCTGGCGGTGGATGAACTCTATCGCCCCAACGTCAACGCCGCGGGTCGGTTGGGCTGCGATCACCACTCCGGGGTCGCCAGAGAGTTCGCGGGCGAGGACGGCCTTCTGCTGGTTTCCGCCGGAGAGGGAGCCTGCCCTGGCGTCCGGGTCGGCAGGACGCACGTCGTAGGCGCGTAAGGACTCGGCCGCGCGGCGACGCATGATCTTCGGGAAGATCCAACCGAACCGCGAGAAAGGTGGCTCGTCGAAGGTCTTCAGTGCGTTGTTCTCGTAGAGGGCGAAGTCCTGCACGAGTCCTTTGGTCGCCCTGTCCTCGGGTACATAGGCGAGCCCACGCTCCTGGATGGCGTCAGCGCCGAGACGGGTAACGTCCTCGCCGTCGAGGTAGACCTTGCCACCCTCGATGGGACGGGTTCCGGCGAGGGCCTCTGCCAGCTCAGTCTGGCCGTTCCCGTCCACGCCGGCCACTCCCAGTACCTCGCCGCCGCGTACTTCGAGGCTCACGCCGACCACAGCCTCCTCGCCCGTGTCTGCGCGGACGGTCAGGTTCTCCCCCGACAGGCGCACCTCCCCCGACGTCTTGACATCCTCCTTCTCGACACGCAGAAGCACCTCGCGGCCGACCATCAGGCGCGCCAGCTCCCTCTCGTTCGTCTCTGAGGCCTTCACCGTGCCAACAACCCTGCCATCACGGATGATCGTTATCTCGTCGCCGACGCCGAGCAGCTCCCCCAGCTTGTGGGTTATGAAGATGATGGAGAGGCCGTCGGCGACTAGCTCCTTCAAGACGGCGAAGAGGTCCTCCGTCTCCTGAGGGGTGAGTACGGCGGTCGGCTCGTCGAGGACCAGGATGCGCACATTGCGGTAGAGGGCCTTCAGGATCTCGACCCTCTGGCGCACGCCTACGGAGAGGTCGGCCACGCGCGCCCGCGGGTCCACATTCAGGCCGTAGCGCTCCGATAGCTCCTCCGTCGCCCTCACCGCCTCATCCATGTCCAGAGAGACACCTCTGCGGGGCTCGGCGCCGAGGACAATATTCTCCGCAACGGTGAGCGGCGGGATCAGGGTGAAGTGTTGATGGACCATCCCGATGCCCCGCTCTACCGCGTCTTTGGGGTCCCGGATCTCCGCCCTCTCGCCGTCGACGAAGATCTCACCTTCGTCAGGATGGTAGAGGCCGTAGAGTATCTTCACCAGGGTTGACTTCCCTGCGCCGTTCTCACCGAGGAGGCCTAGGATCTCACCGCGGTGCAACACGAGCGAGATGTCGTCGTTGGCCGTGACGGGACCAAACCTCTTGGTGATGCCCCGCATCTCAAGGACGACAGGGGCGTCGGCTACGCTTTCGGCCACAGGGCTGCTTCCCTACTGCACCTTGTCGGGGACCTTGATATCGCCGCTTATGATCCCCTTCTTCGCTTTCTCCACCTCGTCCTTGACCTTCTGGGGGACCATGCTGTCGAAGCGACCGAACGGAGCTAGGGAGATCCCCTTCTCCTTCAAACCGCGGTCCACGGTCGTCCCCTTAGGCTTCTCGCCCTTGGAGACGCTGTCTATCGTCTGGTAGACAGCGTTGTCCACCCGCTTGACCACGGAGGTCAGGATGGGGTCTTTGGGGAACAGCTTGGCCTGGTCGAGGTCGACGCCGATCGCGAAGATCTTCTCCTGGCTCGCAGCGTCGAAGAGGCCTGCCCCGGTATTGCCCGCGGCGTGGTAGATGATGTCGGCGCCCTGGTTGATCTGCTGCAGGCTGATCTCCTTGCCCTTCGCCGGGTCGTTGAACGCGTCCGGCGTCGCTCCGGCGTAATTGACGAGGACCTTGCAATCGGGGCAAACGGACTTTACGCCAGCCTCGTAGCCGGCCTGGAACTTCTCGATCAACGGCCCCGTCTGGCCACCGAGGAACCCCACCACCTTGTCGTCAGGGTTGGTGTACTCGGTTTTCTCCTGGGTCATCAGCCCGGCTACTATCCCTGCAAGGTAGCTGCCCTCCTGCTCCCTGAAGACCAGGTCCATGGTGTTCGGCGTATCCACGACAGAGTCGACGATGGCGAACTGGGTATCGGGGAACTGCTTGGAGACCTGGGTGAGGTCCTCGGTCATGAGGAAGCCCACGGCGATCACGGGGTCGAACCCGTTCTCGGCGAGCTGGGTGAGGTTATCCGCGTAGTCCGTAGGGGCTGTCGACTCGAGGAAGTCTCCCTTGACCCCCAGGTCCTTCTCTGCCCGCTTGAATCCCGCGTAGGCCGAGTCGTTGAAACCCTGGTCACCAAGGCCCCCGACGTCGAGCACGAGCCCAGGACGGACGTCGGCACCACCCTGACCCCCGCCTCCTCCGCCGGAACCGCCGCAGCCTACCGCTACCAAAGCCAGTACCAGGGTGATCACGATCATTCTGGTGCGCACATGACCTCCTCATTCGCCGACCATAAGCCTCTCAGGGCGGCCGGACGCTTCGTCTGATAGATCGGTTACGGCATCATATAGAGTAATGCGCGACGATGCTAGAAGCTAGGAACAATCAACCTATCTAGGCCAAAATGGTAGGTTAGTAGGTGCCCAGTACCGGGCACGAATCACATTGGCAGCAGCGCGACAGGCACTAGCCCAAGACAGCTTCCATGGCACGTGCCGTCTGGTTACCATAGAGAGTATCCAATGGCTGTAGCGGTCGAGAGTCATGGCCATAGAAGAGTGTCCGAGTAGCTCTTGCACGAGCTTCGGATGAACACCACGAGAGAGCAGCACGTATAACGTGCCAGATACTCTTGGCGAGTGCCAGCGGCGAGATCTCACCGCGGATAGCAGAGAACCTGGGATGCGGACAGCAGACGGCGCACAACGCTATCCAAGAGTTCAACGAAGAGGGCCTCAATTCCCTCACGCCCGACTCCTCGCGTCCCGAGGAGGTTCACGCCGCATTCGACAAGGAGGGAGCCGAGGCTGTGCGGGAGCTCTTGCACAGCTCTTTGAGGCAGTTCGGCAAACAGACGAGCGTGTAGGCGCTTGAAGGCGCCGCCGAGATCAGATTCGAGCAAGGGCTCACACAGGCGGTGGATCGGAAGCCAAGAAACCTGACTACGAGAGCAAAGAGGGCTCTCAAGAAGCTGATACGTCTCCCTGAAGGCCATCCGAAGTGGGTGGCGGGCTTCGAGGAAGATCCCGATAAGCTCTCTCTTGCTACGGATTGTTCGTGCCGGAGTTGAGGCGACTTGGCTTAGGTTCGTGGATGTCCGTCCGGTGAGCCCCATTACCACGCAGTTTCTCTCTTGGAGTTGTCGAAGGCTAGAAGCGAGGGGCAAGAACGCCCCTGCTTCTGGTTTGGGACGATGCCTCCTGCCACAAGAGAAAGTTCATGCGTCGCTGGATCGATTCTCACAATGGGCAGGTCAAAGCAGAAGTCTCGGAGTGCACAAATTGGTCTGCTTGCTTCCCGAGAAGAGCCCGTGACTCAACCCGATAGAGCCCAAGTGGACGCATGGTAGGAAAAAGGTGACCGAGCCCGATGGGCTGAACGGCGGTCACGAACTTGTAGACAGAGACTGCAACTTTTTCGGCTGTACTCATGAGGAACATCTATCCATCCCACAGTAGTTCACCTGATTATGCATTTGGACGGCTAGTGTCACGTGAAGAGGTTGCTTTGCGGAGGCTCACCGCTACTGTGCCCAGCCCACCCCTGGTCGTCTCGTAGATCACCTCGTCGCCCTTCTCGAGGGAGATAATCCTTTCACCTGCCATGTCCGTTAAGACCGCGAGAACGTTCTCGCCCCTGCCGGTCGGGGAGATGAAACCCAAGTTCTTCTTTCGGTTAAGCCAGATGATCCTCCCTCTTTCCATACGCCCACCTTTACCTAACCTCGCTATTTCGACCAAGATCTGAGCACAGGGTAGGAACAGCTTTATCTGCGCCATTGCTCCCTCCCTTCCACTCCAGCGCTTCACGAGACCACGATCGGTTCCCTCCCTTATTAGTGACAGCCAGCGGTACCGGAATCGGTGAAGGTCTTGCCCGCCACAGGCACGAACTGCCAGTCATAACTGCCCGCATGAAGGGTGAGCTTCAGAACACCGTAGGTATCGGAGTTACGGATCTCGCTGTTAGGCAGGATCGTCCCAAATCCTTGATGACTCTCACCGCCGGTACCCGCCACGAACTCACGAATGCCCCTCGCGTCATCACGATTCCCGTTCTGGTCTTGGGGCGCGAAACGCTCATAATTGTGATTGTGACCTGCGACTACCACATCGGCGTTGTAGGCGTAGAGCATGTCCCAGATGGCCTTGGCGCGGGCGGGGTCACTACCGTGGGTACTGCCCGAGGACCACCGGGAGTGGTGGAAGTAGGCCAAAGTACAGCTCTTCTGGTCTGCTTTCAGGTCGGATTCGAGCCAGACGAGCATCGGATCTCCAGGGCCACAGCGGGGGATGCTGCCATCCGCTTCAGCAGCGCCGTAGCACTGTCCTGTGTTCAGGGAGATTATGTGCCAATCACCAAGGTCATAGGAGTAGGAGCCCGCGTTCTCTCTTGCCGCCACAGCACCGAAGTAGTCGAAGTAGCCAGCCCCGTACTGCCTTGTGCTCCCGCTGATGTACTCGTGGTTGCCGACGGAGGGCTTGGTGCGTGCCTTCTCTGTTCCCCAGGTAGGATCGTAGTAGCTATTGAACTCCGTGAGGCTGCCGGTATCGTAGACGTTATCGCCCACGGTGAAGACTGTGCCAGGGATGTAGCGAATGAGCTCTGCGGTGGCCTCATCGTTGTTGTTGGTGCCACCGGCTATGTCGCCCGCGCCGACCATCACCGGATCGCCCTGAATAGAGGTCGTGTCGACGGTCCAGGTGCTGCTGGCCGGAGTGGAATCTGTGTTGCCGGCGGGATCGGTCGCCCGTACCTGGAAGGTATGCGCGCCATCAGCCAGCCTGGTGTACTCCTTTGGGGAAGAGCAGTTGCTGAAGGAACCGCCGTCGAGGCTGCACTCGAAGGTAGAGCCAATCTCGGAGGACGAGAAGGCGAACTTGGCTGAGCTGACGTTGACGGTGCCCGAGACACCGGAGTCGATGCTCGTTTCAGGCGGGGTAGTGTCGGAGACAAGGTGGACGGTAAGTTGGGGGCGCTGGGTAACGGTGGATGATTCGCGAGTGTAGAAATCGAACCCGTCTGTATTAATCTCATCGGCGATGATGATTCCCTGGTTACTCGCGGGGTTGTCCACCCAGTCTTGCACCACGGCCGGGGAGATGAAGAAGCTTTGTGGACCCGTAGACGAGGGCGTTATGCTGCCGATCACGGTTGCATCCCTGTCGAGCGACCCTTTTGCTCCTGCTATCTCCCACGGCTTGGCGCTGGCGTACATGTTCCAGGTCGCCGCCTTCTCTACCCACGC
>DASSJP010000632.1:0-8449 GCA_035691165.1 Rubrobacter sp. | reverse complement strand
GCAAGGTCCCGAAAGTTGACCGTCACGTCGATGACGAGGAGGTACTTGAGGTCGGGGATCTGAAGCTGCGCTCGCTGTACACGCCCGGCCACGCACCCGGACACCTCGCTTTCTACGTCGAGGACGAGGGATTGGTGCTGTCGGGAGACGCGCTGTTCGCGGGGAGCGTGGGAAGGGTGGACCTTCCCGGCGGCAGCATGGAGGTACTGATGCGCAGCATCGAGGAGAGACTGCTGACGCTCCCTGACGAGACGAGGGTCTACCCTGGACACGGGCCGCAGACCACGATCGGGAACGAGCGGACGTCCAACCCGTTCTTGCAGGGCGGCCTGCTTTGAGCGAGAGCGTCCACAAGCACAGGGAATCAGCCCCAGAGACGGTCAGGGTCGCCATACTAACCATCAGCGACACCAGGACGCGCGAGACCGACACGGGGGGCGACACCGCCGAAGAGCTATTGCGTGATGCCGGGCAGGAGATAGTGGCCAGGGAGATCGTCAGGGACGAGGTCGCAAGCATCCGTACCAGCCTCATTGACCTCCTGGCGAGGCCCGACGTGGACGCCGTAGTAACCACGGGCGGGACGGGCATCTCGGCGCGCGACACCACCTACGAGGTCGTAGACCGCATGATCGAAAAGAAGCTCGACGGGTTCGGTGAGATCTTCCGTATGCTCTCATATGAGGAGATCGGGGCGGCCGCGATCATGAGCCGCGCGGTCGCCGGAGCCGTAGGCACCAAGTTTGTCGCGAGCCTTCCAGGCTCGCGCAACGCCGTCAGGCTCGCCGTGGAGAAGCTCCTCGTCCCCGAGCTGGCGCACATAGTGTTCGAGCTTCGCAAGCACCAGGAAAGCAGGTAGTGAGATGGAAAGAGAACCCCTATCCCCAGAAGCAGAGGCGCTCTGGCGCAGGCTCTGGGAGATCTGGCAGGACAACGACGAGGAGGACGTGATCCTCGATTCCGTGGAGATCTCGGACCTCGAAGCGGAGATCCCAGGCCTCGAAAACAGGATGAAGACGGCGCTTGCCTACCTCCAGCGAGCCCGCTACATCCAGTACCGCTCGGGCGTCGGGGAGGACGGCATAGAGCCGATCCTCTACGACGTCTACGAGCCGCGCTGATCTAAGGAAGAGCGAGGAGTGTGAGGAGTATGACCTGGCTTTTGCTGCTCCCCGTGGCGCTCGCCGCAGGGATGGCCGCGCCGACGCAGTTCGCCATAAATAGCCAGCTACGCCAGGTCGTCGGCGGCCCGGTACTGGCTGCGGCGCTCTCGTTCCTCGTTGGGACCGTGGTCCTCTTCGCGACGACCGCGGTCGTACGCCGCTCCGTCCCAGATCTCGGACCCATCATGAATGCGCCATGGTGGATGTGGCTTGGAGGTCTGCTCGGGGCTTTCTTCGTGTGCGCCTCGATCATCCTCACCCCACGCCTCGGCGCAGCGACGACGGTCGGCCTGTTCCTGGCAGGACAGGTGATAGCTTCTATCGCGATAGATCACTTCGGCCTGCTCGGCGTCCCCGTGCAACCGGCGAGCATCCCCCGCCTCCTCGGAGCGCTGCTCATCGTCGTTGGGGTCGCCGTCGTCCAGAGGTTCTAGCGCCGTGAAGAGCATCTGCGTCTTCTGCGGATCGAGCCCGGGCAACGACCTCGCCTACGAGGTGGCTGCCCGCTCCCTTGGCGAGACGCTGGCGGATGCAGGCATCACTCTGGTCTATGGTGGCGGGCACGTCGGCCTGATGGGCGTCGTCGCGAACGCGGCCCTCGCTTCCGGTGGCGAGGCCGTCGGCGTCATCCCGAAGTCCCTGGTCGAGCGCGAGATCTCACACAATGGCCTGACAGCCCTCCACGTCGTCGGCTCGATGCACGAACGCAAAGCCCTGATGTCGGAGCTTTCGGAAGGTTTCATCGCCCTCCCCGGCGGCACGGGTACTCTGGAAGAGTTCTTCGAAGTCCTGACCTGGGCGCAGCTCGGCGAGCACGGAAAGCCCTGCGGCCTCCTCAACGTAGCCGGATACTACGATCCCCTACTGGGACTCTTCGATCACATGGTAGACAACGGATTCCTGAGCGAGGCGAACCGGTCGATCGTCCTCGTCGAGACAGAACCGACCACTCTGCTCCGACGGTTCGAGGAATACGATCCTCCGAAGAGCATCAAGTGGATCGATAAATCCGAGACGTAGTAAGAAGTAGCGGCCAGCCGCCTCGACAGCTGGCCGCTGACGGCACTAGGTAACCGTGAGCTGGTGGCCCTGCTCCTTGTAGCGGGCGGCCATCTCGGGAAGTGGGATGGGGTCGTAGTCCCTCGCGTGGCCCGCCTGTCCGAAGGCTTCCATACGGGCCTTGACGACCTCCTGCATGGCGGCGCGGGCCGGCTTCAGGTAGTAGCGAGGGTCGAACTCCGAGGGGTCCTCGGCGAAGGCCTTGCGGATCGCACCCGTGGAGGCGAGGCGGAGGTCTGTATCGACGTTGACCTTCCGCACGCCATGCTTGATGCCCTCCTGGATCTCACGCACGGGCACGCCCCAGGTCGGCTCTATCTTTCCGCCGTACTTGTTGATCGTGTCAACGAGCTCCTTGGGCACGCTTGATGAGCCGTGCATCACAAGATGCGTAGTTGGCAGCCGCTCGTTGATCTCCTCGATAATGTGCATCGCGAGTACCTCGCGGTCGGGCTCCTTGGTGAACTTGTAAGCCCCGTGGCTCGTCCCGATGGCGACCGCCAGAGCGTCCACGCCAGTCCTCTCGACGAACTCGACGGCCTGATCCGGGTCCGTCAGGTTCACTTCACCTGAGCCAACGCCGTCCTCGATGCCGCCGAGCGTCCCGAGCTCGCCCTCGACCGTGACACCAGCCTCGTGTGCCATCTCGACGACCTCGCGCGTGACCTGCACGTTGTACTCGAAGTCCGCAGGGGTCTTGCCGTCGTCCATCAAAGAGCCGTCCATCATGACGCTGGTGAAGCCTAGTTCGATGGCGCTCTTGCAGGTCTCGGGCGAGTTGCCATGGTCCTGATGCAGGGCCACGGAGATCTCAGGATACACCTCCGTCGCGGCCAGCATGAGGTGGTAGAGAAAGCGGTCGTTGGCGTACTTGCGCGCGCCGCGCGAGGCCTGGATGATGACTGGAGACTCGGTCTCCCTCGCGGCCTCCATGATCGCCTGTACCTGCTCCAGGTTGTTGACGTTGAACGCCCCGACGCCGTAGCCGCCGTTCGCCGCCTCGTCAAGAAGCTGGCGCATCGTTACCAGTGCCATGTAAGTAACTCTCCTCTCTCGAAGTACCAGGATCACTATACCGCAATGCTCTCGCGGGCAAAGACACAAGCGGCAAGTATAGCCTCTCTCTACACATGATTCCAAAAGAAGAGCGCGAGGCGCTCGGGGAGATTAGCCCTAGTTGGCCACGTCTACCGAGACCCTGTCGGCCTGCACGATGTAGCGCACGTACCAGTTCGGGCCCATGGTCCAGTAGTCACCGTAGTTCTCGATGCAGGTCTGCAGCGAGACCATATTCCTGCCTTTTTGAGGAGCGGTTACCCACGTCTCGTTCGACGAGATCTCGTGGAACTCCGTTACCTCGTAAGTGTAGGTGGTCCCGTTGACGTCGCCGAGGTAGATCTTGTCCCCGTACGCCAGCAGCGGCAGGTTGTAGAACTGGTGGTCGCTCGCAGTGCCGGGCCAGCCCAGCCTGTGCGCCGCTATGTATGTGTTCGAGTTGGGCTGCCACGGGAAGCCCGACGTCGGCAGCTTGATGGCCCCGTAATCCATGTCCGCTTCAGCACTGGAGTTGGTCACGTAATTGTCGTATAGGCCGATCGCGGGTATGGACATCCACAGGTCGTTGGTCGGCGGCGTCGGTATCGCAGGCGCCTGCGGGGCAGGCTTCTTCTCCGGCTGCTTCGCCGCCTGCTTCGCGGCGGCCTCTTTCTCGTCAGCCTTCTGCGCGGCTTCCTTGTTGACCTCTTTCTTCTCGGCCGCGGTCTTCTTGTCCTCCTCTTCGGAGTCCAGGACCGTCGCCTTGTCCTTCTTCTGCTCGCTTACGGCCTCGGGGGCATCGGCCACGTTCGGAGAATTCACCCTCTCGACGAGATCACTACGGGAGGCGCTCGTCTGCGCACTCGTGGACTCTTCCCCCGTGAGCGCAAACAACCCGAAGACCATGAGGGCCAGCGACACAAGCAGAATGGACCCCGCCCACCGGCGGCGCCTCCTGAACTTGCGTTGATCAGACCTTTTGCCCATGTACCCTCTCCGTTCTTATTACCTGCGCAAAGGCTGTCATTGACCCGCGTTGCCGAAACCTGCGCGGGATTTTAACAGCACTTTTCGCAAAACGGTAGAGTAAATAGTAAATATTTCTTAATGATTAGCAACCCTTCTCCGTAGATGCCAGGAGGCCTGGCGGCCCTTATACTCCGTGGGCCGGCGCTTTCGGGTGGCTGGTTCGATCGACGAGATACGATAGTATATGTGCCGTTCCCGAGATCTCCCCCGGCTACGGCGTTGTCCGAAGCGCCACGCAATGCTACTGGAGTCGGGAACCGGTGGTCGAAGATTTTAGAGAGGTTGGCTTTTGAACACGGAGACGGAGAGAATCGCGGGGACTCTATCGGGGGAGTCCACTCTTGTGGCCAGTGGGCTCAAGAAGAGCTACGGCGACTTCGAGGCGGTCAAGGGTGTCGACTTCAGGGTAACTGGTGGAGAGTGCTTCGGCTTCCTGGGTCCCAACGGGGCGGGAAAGACCACGACGATGAAGATGATCTACGGCGCCGTAATACCGTCGGGCGGCAAGCTCGCGGTTGCCGGTCTCGACGTCTACCGTCACGAGCGGGAGATCAAACGCCGCATCGGGGTCGTCCCGCAGGAGAACAACCTCGACGACGAGCTCAAGGTCAGGGAGAACCTGCTCATCTACGGCAGGTACTACGACCTTCCCCGCAAGGTGGTCCTCCAGAGGACTGACGAGCTTCTCGACTTCATGCAGCTTTCGGAGAAGGCCGAGGCGACGGTCGAGCAGCTCTCCGGCGGGATGAAGCGGCGCCTGCTCATAGCTCGGGCCCTGATCAACGACCCCGAGATCGTCGTCCTCGACGAGCCGACGACGGGGCTGGACCCGCAGGCGCGCCTTCTCGTCTGGGACCGGTTGCGCAGGCTGACGGACGAGGGCAAGACCCTCATCCTCACGACCCACTATATGGAGGAAGCCGCGCGACTCTGCGACCGTCTCGCCATCATGGAAAGAGGTCTCATCATCGCCGAAGGGACGCCGAGTGCGCTGGTCGAGGAGCACGTAAGCCCGGAGGTTTTGGAACTGAGGACGGATCACAGATCCCTCGAAGAGCTTCTTCCCATCGTCGAGGCCGCCTCCGAAGCCGTCGAGCGGACCGGCGAGGACCGACTACTGGCGTACACAGAGGACGCGGACGCGCTCCTTCAGAACGTGCGTAGCTCGGGGGTGGGGATCGAGAACACCGTTTACCGTCAGGCCGGGCTCGAGGACGTCTTCCTGAGGCTCACAGGGAGGAGGCTGGTCGAGTAGTGGGTGCGATCAGAATACCCTCGGCGCGTGGGTCGTTCAGGGTGTGGCAGCGCAACATCACCATCTTCCGCAAGTACTGGAAGACCATCCTGTTCCCCAACTTCGTCGAGCCGCTGCTCTATCTGGCGGCTCTGGGACTCGGGCTCGGGGCTTTCATCCAGCAGGGAGGCATCAACGGGCAGAGCTACGTCCAGTTCGTCGCGCCGGGGCTGCTGGCGAGCAATGCAATGTTCGCGGCCTCCTTCGAGAGCACGTTCAACACCTTCGTCAAGCTCAAGATAGACAAAATCTACGACGCCATAATAACGACGCCCGTCAACGCCGAGGACGTGGTGGCCGGTGAGTACCTGTGGGCCGGGACGCGCTCGGCGCTATACGGCACCGCGTTTCTAGCCATGATCGTGTTGCTCGGGATCGTCTTCGGGGAGCCGCTCGTCACGTCGTGGTGGGCCCTGCTCCTACCGCTCATGCTGCTAATAATCGGCATCATGTTCAGTGTGCTTGGTACGCTCTTTACCAGCCTGATCGAACGCATAGATCTCTACGCCTACTACTTCACCCTGGTCGTTACACCGCTGTTCTTGTTATCCGGCGTCTTCTTTCCGGTGGACGACTTCCCAGCGCCCGTGCCCCAGGTCGCCTGGTTCACCCCTCTCTACCACGCGGTCAACGTGTGCAGAGAGCTCGCCACAGGGCCTTCGCCCGGGGTCCTGGTCGATGTGCTTTGGATCCTCGTATTTACCGGCGCCCTTGCTTTGATCCCGGTGCAGATCATGCGCCGGCGACTCATCGGCTGATGGTCGGGACTCTGGTAGGATGTTCAGATGGAGGCCGAGCAGTTCACCGTACGCTTCGCAGGGCCGGACGACGACCCTGCGATAGCAGCCCTCGTCGTAGAGGGGTTCATGGACAAGTTCAGGCCCGTCTTCGGCAGGAGGATGGACCGCTCGCTCAAGGTAATGGAGAAGTGGATCAGCCTCGAGCACGCCTCGGGCGGGGTAACTTCGCTGGTTGTCGAAGGGTACGCGACGGCGGAGCTCGCAGGCAGCGTGGGCGTCAGGACTGAGGCATCCAGGGAAGACATCCTCGCCCGCGGTCTGTGGACCTCGCTCACCCGCAACCTCGGCTTTCCGAGGGCCTTGTGGGCGACGACCCTGCTCTCCTACCCCCGCTACTCCTCAGACTCCTCGGAAGCCTACGTCGAGCGGCTGGTGATCTCCCCCTCCTTCCGGCGCCAGGGCATGGCGAAGCGACTGCTTTCGGCGGCCGAAGACCTCGCCAGAGACGCCGGTAAAAAGACCGTGGGCCTGCACGTCACGGGCAACAACCTTGCCGCCCTGCGGCTCTACGAGGCGGAGGGTTACGTGGAAGTCTCGCGGCAGAGATCCCTCCTCACCTCATACTTCCTGGACATCCGCGAGTGGCTGTACCTGAAGAAGGAGCTCTAGAAGCGCGGAGGAGGTCCTTCCGGACCGGGAGGGACGTCGTAGTTATCGCCCTGCCCGTCGGACGAGCCGTCCCGGCGGCGCTCTCGGGAACCGAACTCGCGTCGCGACTCCGGCCAGTCGAAGAGGTCATCGGGCAGCTCGGGCAGAAAGTCTTCATCTGTAGGAGCGCGTCTGGGCCGTTCGCCTGAGGCAGGGCGCCCTTCGACACCGTCCGAGGACGCCTCCGGGGACGCCTCCGGGGACGCCTCCGGGGACTGTGAATTCCGGTTTCTGGCCGGATACCTTCCCTCATGCTTGCGGACGACGCGGGGCACGTTATCGCGTTCGAGCTCCGTGCGGCCCGGGGTGAGATCCTCCGTATCGTCGGAGGACCCGGTTTTGGCCGTGGATGCGGCCACCTCGCCGCCGCCTTCCAGATAGTGAGCCTCTTCCTCCTCATACCCGGCGGCTTCTTCCGCCGGAGCCGGGTGGGCATAATCCAGGTAGCGGGCGTCGCCGGTCAGAAAGGCGAGGATCTGGGCGTTGAACTCGGCGGTGCGCTCGATCATGGGAAGATGTCCGCACTCGTCTATCAGGCAGATCTCGGCCTTGTCCACACCTCCGGCCCACACGCCGACCGATTGAGGGTCGACGATCTGATCCTCCTCCCCAGCAACGACGAGGATGGGGATCTTTATGATTCGGGCCTGCCTGGCGAGCCGACCGCGGGAGATCTCACGCTTCGAGATGCTGAGGCTCTTGGAGATTGCTGCCGGCGTGGAGCGGCTCGCATCATCGATTACCTCATCGGTGAGATCGTCGGAGTCCGCCACGAAGGGCCGCATCCAGGCGCGGCGGACCGGACGCGCGACGCGCCCCAGGGCGTAGAAGATGGGACCGACGACGGGCAGCGTGGCGAGCCAAAGCAAGGTCGGCACATCTATCTGATCCTCATCTGCAGGAGCAGAGACGACGACGAGGCGTCCTACGACGTCGGGATGATCCGCCGCGAGCTTTACGGCCATGGCTCCGCCGAGGTCGTGGCCGATAACGTTGGCGTGGGTCAGGCCGAAGTGGGCGCAGAAAGCGTACAAGAGCCTGCTCCCGTTTCGTACCCCGTATCCCGAGAGAGGTTTGTCCGACTCCCCGAACCCGCTCAGGTCGAGGGTATAGACGGTGAATCGCTGCGCCAGACGCCCCGCGAGCTGATCCCAGATGCGGGACGAGGAGAGCCAGCCGTGCACCAGAAGAACCGCAGGCCCACCGCCGATGACGTTGTAGCGGATCCAAACCCCCTCGAGCTCCAGGTACTCCGTGTCGCGGGCGCTCTCCACCTCCCTGGTCTCACGCCCGAGTGCAAGGGAGGCGGCGAGGATCACCACCACCACTGCGAACAAAACTATCAAAATGATGCTCATAGCCGCAATGATAACGCAAAAACGATCCCACAGGATACCGGCGCGAGGGGCTAAGGCGCACCT
>DASSJP010000631.1:0-2925 GCA_035691165.1 Rubrobacter sp. | reverse complement strand
GCCTTCAACAAGCTAAAGCGCTTCAGGCGCATCGCCACCCGTTACGAGAGGAAAGCCTTGTACTTCCGCTCCTCATTTCTATACCTGGCCGCTTCTCCAATGTGGATTTGATCCAATTGTCGATTCACCCTAGAAGATCGTCCAATTGGGTGATGCGCCGGCACCGGGCGGGCGTCATTATTCGCCGGGTAGGAACACGGTTAGTCGGAGATGGGAGGGCTGGATGACCCTCATCGGACTCAGGTCCATCGAAAAATACTACGGGGGAAGGGGCGTGCTGCGCGGCCTGGAGATGAACGTGAACGCGGGGGCTAGGATCGGTCTCGTCGGCGGCAACGGCACGGGCAAGTCCACGCTCCTTCGCATCCTCGCAGGAACGGAGGAAGTCGATGGGGGGGAGGTGGTCCGTCGCCGCAGCCTGAGCATCGCCTCTTTGCCCCAGTACGTCGAAAGCGACATGCGTACGCCGATAGAAGTCGTGCGCGCTGCGCGACCCGAGATCTCGGATCTTCAGGAGGAACTCGAAGCGTGCGAGGAACAACTCGGTTCTCCCGAAGTCGCGGCTGACCTGCGCAGGATGCAGCGGCTACTAGAACGTCAGGAACGGCTCTTGCGCCGCTTCACGGAGCTCGGGGGGCCCGGTTTCGAGGGCGAGGCGCGCGGCTACTTGAGGTCACTCGGTCTGGGTGACGGCGATGTCTGGCGTCCGATGAGAGACCTGAGCGGTGGGCAGCGCAAGCTGGCCGTTCTTGCCTCCTGTCTCGCGCGGCGTCCCGACGTGCTGCTCCTCGACGAGCCAGAAGCCCACCTCGACGCAGAGCGCAGGGAGCGGCTCGAGTCCATCGTGCGAGCGTTCGATGGCGCCGTCGTCATAGCCTCCCACGACCGATATCTGCTCGACGAGACGGTCCAGCAGATCGCCGAGCTGGAAGAAGGCAGGATCACACCCTGGCCAGGCAACTACTCGGCCTATACCGTGGCACGCGAGCTCAAGCTCAAGCGGCAGCAGCAGCTCTACGTTGCCCAGCAGAAAGAGATAGCGCGGCTGGAGGAGGCGATCAAACGCTTCAAGCTCTGGGCGAGCATGGTTGAGAACGAACGTCACATCAAGCAGGCCCGCAACAAGCAGCGCCAGATCGACCGCATGGACAAAGTGGAGCGTCCCGTGCTGGAGCGGCGCAAGATAGGGCTCGCGCTCCGCGGCAGGGTCAGGGGCGGCAGGAAGGTGCTCGAGCTTCAGGAAGCGAGCATAGCCTTCGACGATGACCCTGTCCTCATCGGGGTTGACCTGACCGTCGAGCGCGGCGAACGCCTGGGGATAGTCGGGCCTAACGGCGCTGGGAAGAGCGTGCTCGCGAAGCTCCTCGCCGGCGTCCTACCTCCGACGGAGGGCGGGCGCAGGGCAGGCCCTTCGATAGAGATTGGATACCTCGCACAGAACGACGAACCACCACCCGGCGCTTCTCCGATCGGTCTGGTACGGGACGCGAAGCCACTCTACGAGGACGAGGCCGTGAAGCTGCTCGGGCGTTTCTTGTTCCGCTACGAGCAGGTGCGAGAACCGGTGACGGCCCTGAGCGGGGGAGAGCGCACCCGCTTGCAACTGCTCCTGCTTATGCTCAGAGAACCGAACTGCCTCGTACTCGACGAGCCGACGAACCACCTGGACATAGACTCGCTGGAGATCCTCGAAGCGGAACTGGAGCGCTTCCCAGGCACGGTCGTTTTCGTCTCGCACGACCGCTACTTCCTCGACCGCATCGCCGACGGTATAGTCGAGGTGCGCGACGGCGATGTGCACCGTCACGAGGGCGGCTACAGCGAATGGCGCCGATCCGCGCTTCAGCATGCCGCCTCTCGCGGCTAGTTCTCGGGCCGCCTTGTGGTTGGTCCAGTCACATCGTCGCCCTCGTAGCCATCGGCGAATCAAGAGCGCGCCGTCTGGAACTCTAAAGGAAACTCTGCCTCTAGGAGCCAGCGGATTGGAGGCATTCAACGAACACTCATCGCAAATTCATCCCGAATTCATCGCCTCAAGCTATCTTAGTAGGTCGCAGGAGGCATCGGGCCGCCAGAAGAGACGGCGTGCGGAGAGGAGGTCCCATAGAGACACAGAGAGTGTCACAGACCATCGAGTGGTCGTGGGTTTTAGGAGCCGGGTGGCTGAGTTGGCCGTTTTGTGAGGTCCTTGCTTCAACAGAGTTCGACGAGGGTGAAAATGGGGATTGAAGAGAGTTTCGGGGCCGAGGTCAACGTTACGCTGCCGCACCCGGAGCAGCGGCAGCTCTTCCTGGTCATCTTCTCTTCCCTGGAGGTCGGTCCCGCCGCCATGATACGGGCCCGGAGGAGTGAATGGCCGAAGAGCCCGACACAAGCAGCGCCAGGGAACAGATCGAAGGTTTGATCAGCGAGAATCGAACCCTCGGCGAAACCCTCGCAACTCTGCAGAAAGAGCTGGAGTCTCTCCAGAACAGCCTGCAGCAAGCCATGCAAGCGAGGCAAAGTGCCGAGGAGGAAGCCCAGCAGGCCAACCAGAGGAGCTCGAATCTGCAAACAACGCTCGCCGAACTGCAGAAATCCAACGAACTACTCGAAGCTCAGGTCGGGCGGTTGTCCCTGCAAGTCGAGAACACCCCTCTGCAGCCGCTTACCACGCAGGAAGCGTCAACCCTATTCGACCGGACGCTCCGAGAGCTCAGCGACGTGAGCGGCTTCGAAGTACGAAACGCCGAACTCACCCTGAAGCTCGCAACCGCCAAGCTCGGGGAGGAGCCAGTCCTCGTGCTCCCGCAGCCCGACGCCGTGGACCCCGCGACCCTTCACGAGTTGAGGTTTAGTTTCCGAAGTGGTGGCAGTTTGTCCGAGACTTCGTGAGGAGCTTCGAAGAGGTGCCCAAACCAGCACGCCGCCTTTAAGGCAGCTTGT